>JBGOXA010000134.1:0-5449 GCA_041478915.1 Dehalococcoidia bacterium | reverse complement strand
GAGCTTAATGAGGCGTATGTCAAATTTATAAAAACGGGTGTGCCCTTTGTAACGGGTAAATTCGCCATGAGCCTCGATGGGAAGATCGCTACCAGGACCGGCGACTCCAGGTGGATCAGCGGCGAGGAGTCAAGAAGATACGTGCACTGCCTGCGCTACCAGATGGATGCTGTCATGGTGGGCGTTGATACCATAATCACTGATGACCCGCAGCTCACCGCCAGGGCAGGGAGGGAGGGCGGTCAAGCAGAGAGGCAGCCCCTGCGGGTGGTAGTGGATAGCCAAGGTCGCACCCCACTAAATGCGCGAGTGCTTCAGGTCCCCGGGAAGACCCTGATAGCAGTCGCTGAGGGACTGGAGCCAGCCAAGGCAACGGCCCTTTCCCAGGCCGGCGCAGAGATTGTGACAGTGCCGACAAAGGAGGGACTGGTAGACCTGGAAGCGCTGCTCCGGCTTTTGGGCCGAAGGGGAATTAGCAGCATTATGGCAGAAGGCGGGGCAGGCGTCTTCGGCTCACTCTTTGAACATCGCCTGGTAGACAAGGTAATTGCCTTCATCGCCCCTATTATCATCGGCGGGGAGGCGGCAAAGAATCCGGTCAAGGGTAGAGGCGTAGAAAAGGTTGCCCAGGCAATGAGCTTGACCGGGGTCAAGGTGGAGAAGATAGGTAAGGACATAATGGTCAGCGGCTACGCTGCCCGCTGAGCCGCGCTCCAAGGCAGAACGTATCCAGAAAGGACTAAAGGGCAACGATTTGTTCACTGGCATTATCGAGGAAGTAGGTACAGTCAAGGCGGCCAGGGCGGGTCGGTTGACAATCGCGGCTGGTGAGACACTCCAGGAAACAAAGATAGGGGATAGTCTGGCGATCAACGGGGCCTGTCTCACTGTAACGTCTCTTGATGCCAGTTCTTTCTCCGTAGATGTTACGCCTGAGACTTTACAGCGCACCAATCTCGGTCTTTTGCGCCCAGGGTCTGGGGTAAATCTGGAACGAGCTCTCGTCCTGGGCGGACGACTGGGGGGACATCTAGTGCAGGGCCATGTAGATGCCACCGGCAAAATCCTTTCTCTTGTATCCAGGGACAAATCTATCATTGCCAGATGCTCTGCGCCGCCGCAGGTGATGCGCTATGTGGTGGAAAAGGGATTCATTGCTGTTGATGGCGTCAGCCTTACCGTTGTCGATTGCGACGCTACTTCCTTTAGTGTCTCGTTAATCCCCTATACTATGGAACATACCAATATGGGTAGCAAGCGTGTCGGAGATGTGGTCAATCTAGAGGTAGACATCATTGCCAAATATGTGGAGAGACTTAAGGAGGGACAGAGAGGCATTACCCTTGACTTTCTGGCTGAGCATGGCTTCTCTCAACCGTCAGGTTCCCTTTCCCGAGATAGAGAGGAAGTTTAGGTGAGTATAGATACAATCCTTGAAGCAATTGAGGATATTAAGGCCGGCAAAATGGTCGTCATTGTGGACGATGAAAGCCGGGAAAATGAGGGCGACCTGGCTATGGCGGCAGAGACGGTCACTCCTGAGGCGATCAACTTTATGGCCAAGGAGGGAAGGGGGTTAATCTGCATGCCTATTATCGGTGAGAGGCTTGATGAGTTGAGGATCCCCCTGATGGTCAACGAGAACACTGCCAGGCATTCTACTGCCTTCACCGTATCCATCGAGGCAAAACACGGGGTAACCACGGGCATCTCTGCCCAGGACCGCGCAGCGACTATAAAAGCGGTGCTTGACCCAACCACCCAGCCGGAAGATCTGGCTCGTCCGGGGCACATATTCCCCATAAGAGCCAGAGAGGGGGGTGTCCTGGTGCGCGCTGGGCACACGGAGGCTATTGTTGACCTAGCCAAGTTGAGTGGCTTCTACCCTGCGGGAGTCATTTGTGAGATCATGAACGACGACGGCTCTATGGCCCGCCTTCCTCAACTGAAGGGAATAGCAGCCAGGCACGGCCTGAAGATCATTAGTGTTGCCGATCTGATTATCTATCGCCGCCGCACTGAGAAGTTGGTGCGACGTATAGCCGAAGCCAAGCTGCCCACCAGGTATGGCGAGTTTACTGCTATTGCCTACAAGAGTACCATCGACCCCGATGAGCATATAGCTTTGGTGAAAGGCGACGTCTCTGGCGAAGAACCGGTGCTGGTCAGGGTGCACAGCGAATGTCTCACTGGAGACGTTTTTGGCAGCCTTCGCTGCGATTGCGGTGACCAGGTGAACATGGCTTTGCAGGATATTGTGGCGGAAGGTAAAGGGGTATTCCTCTACATGAGGCAAGAAGGTCGAGGCATCGGGCTTCACAACAAGCTGCGCGCCTATGCACTTCAGGACCAGGGGATGGATACTGTGGAAGCTAATGAAATGCTCGGCTTCGCCACCGACCTGCGCGATTATGGCATCGGCGCCCAAATTCTGGTTGACCTGGGCTTGAAGCACATCCGCTTGCTGACTAACAATCCCAAGAAGATGGTGGCTCTAGAAGGATATGGCCTCAAGGTGGCGGAGACTGTACCCATTGTGGCCCCGACGACTCCCTACAACGCCTCTTACCTGGAAACCAAGGGCAAGAAGATGGGACACCGATTTGTAGCCGACAAAAAGTGAGGAGGAGACCATGGGTAAACATTACGAGGGCATGCTACTAGGAGAAGGCCTGAAATTCGTGCTGGTTGTCTCCCGTTTCAACGAATTCATCTCCAGCAGGCTGCTGGACGGAGCTCAAGATGCCCTGCTTCGGCACGGCGTTAAGGAGGGCGATATCGACGTCGCCTGGACTCCGGGTTCCTTTGAAATACCCCTCATTGCCAAAAAGATGGCACAATCAGGGAAGTATGACGCCGTCATTTGTCTTGGCGCTGTCATTCGCGGGGGAACGCCCCACTTCGACTACATTGCCGCCGAGGTGAGCAAGGGGATTGCCAATGTGGGGCTGGAGACGGGCGTACCCATTATCTTTGGCGTCATCACGGCCGATGCCCTGGAGCAAGCCATTGAGAGGGCAGGGACGAAGGAAGGCAACCTGGGATTCAGGGCTGCCATGCATGGCATCGAGATGGCCAATCTCATCAAGAGCCTTTAGGCAGGGCTAGCGCAACCTTGCACCGTGACCCTGTTGGCCAGGCTAAAGCCTGGCCAACAGGGTCACTCGACCACCTTATATACCTTATCTCCCCGCCTCACCCGGTCAGGGACTTTGATCCCCATCGAATCCCCGGGCCCGGCCACCTGCACATTCTTGTTCTGAATCTGCATCGACTCCACAGCGAACTCAAGATCGGTGGTGTGGCCCTTGATATGGATCTTGTCTCCTACCTTAAGCGTGTCGATCAACTCAATGCCTGCCACGACCGGTCGGGAGAAGAAGTCGCTTACACTGCCGATTTCTACCTCTTCTGCCATGATGAATCACCTCCTCTCAACACAAAGATTTAGAGTTCAAGGTGCACAATGCAAAACCTCAATTCTGAATTTTGCTCTTTGAACCTTGAACTGTCTTCACCTTTCTTTCGATGGTGCTACGTGTCAGCACCACCTTGCGGCGGCACTTGAGACACCTGATGCCGATGTCTGCCCCCATTCTTACTACTTCCCACTCATAGCTGCCGCAAGGGTGCGCTTTCTTGAGCTGCAGCTTATCGCCCGGTTTGACTTGCAGCAACGTTTCACCTGACCAACGAGCTAGGCAGAAGGGAGTTAATCTGGCGACGCAGCTCATCAGCCGCGCGGCGAGCTGCCTGGGCAAAATCGTTCCCCTTCGAAGCATACAGGATTTGCCTCGAGCTGCTGAAAATTGCCCCCTTGCCTTCAGCATCTATTCCGTAACGGACTGCCAATTCCAGATCGCCCCCCTGTGCCCCGACGCCCGGTATAAGCAGCGTCATGTTGGGACAGACCTCCCTTATCTCCCTCAAGTCTTCGGGAGAGGTGGCGCCCACCACCAGGCCTATGTTATTGAACTTATTCCATTCTTTAGCCTTTTGAGCCACCAGCATGAACAGAGGTTGCTGCCTACAGTCGGGCCTCGCCGACCAGCAGGCCTGAGCCTGAAAATCGATGGCACCGGTATTCGAGGTGCGACACAGGATGAATACTCCTTTATCTTTATAGTTGATGAATGGCTCCAGCGAGTCGTAGCCCAGATAAGGGTTCACTGTCGCAGCATCAAAGCCAAACGTCTCAAACAAGGCTCTAGCGTAAACTCGAGCGGTATTACCGATGTCGCCACGCTTGGCATCCCCGATAACGGGTATATTGTCAGGTACGTACTCTACCGTCCTTTGCAGTGCGGTGATACCTTCAATACCCAAGGCTTCGTAGAAGGCAAGATTAGGCTTATAGGCGCACACCAGGTCAGAAGTGGCATCCACAATCGCCCTATTAAACTCCAAGAGGCCCATCCGGGGCATCAACCCAGGGTCAGGATCAAGACCGAGGCAAACCAGACTATTATTCCTTTGTATCGCTTGAAGAAGCTTGTCCGTAAAGGCCATTCTGCACCCACACCCGCCAGGATCGGTCTAACCTAAGGTCCCCGATAGCTGACGGCCTCCCAGCAGGTGGAAATGAAGGTGAGGTATCGCCTGGCCACCCTCCCGCCCGCAATTCGTGGCCACCCGATATCCCCTCTCGGCCACTCCTTCCCTTCTGGCCATCTCATTAGCCACATAGAGCAAGTGAGCAGTAAGCTGGGCTTGCCCTGGACCAAGTTCCCGCAAGGAAGGTATATGCTCCTTAGGCATCACTAATAGATGCACTGGCGCCTGAGGACTGATATCTCGGATGACGATCACCCTGTCATCCTGATAGACAATCTCGCTAGATATCTTACCGGCGACAATCTTACAAAAGAGACATCCCTCTTCCATGCTACCCCCTCCAGGAACCTAGAGACCGAACTGACAGGCTATCGCCTCCCTGTGAAACTGGGCATCACCGAAGAAAGCCGCGGCTGCCTCGCCTCGCCTGAAGTATAACTGCATATCGTGGTCTGTAATATAGCCCACACCCCCATGGATTTGATGCCCTAAACGGGTGACTCGCCTGATGGCTTCACTGACCCAGGCCTTAGCCATAGACACCTCTTTCTCAGCAGGAAGTCCCTGGCTGAGCAACCACGCAGCTTCGTAGGTAAGGTATCTCATGGCATCAACATCGACCCGCATGTTGGCACAATGATGCTGAATAGCCTGGAAACTGCCTATAGGCCGGTCAAACTGCACCCTTTCCTTGGCATAGGCCACGCTCATCTCCAGAACCTGTTCCCCTGCTCCCACCATCTCAGCACACTTGGCTATGGCTGCCCACAGCAAGGCTTTTTCTACCACCGACCACCCCTGATCCAACCCGCCCAATACGTTCTTCGCCGGTACCCTGACCTTATGGAATATCACCTCACACTGCCTATCGCTGGCAATAGTCTTCAGCAAGGTG
>JBGOXA010000063.1:0-7613 GCA_041478915.1 Dehalococcoidia bacterium | reverse complement strand
CCCTGGGAATCACCCTGGCCACCGATGCCTACGGCCCCGTGGCGGACAACGCCGGTGGGATCGTGGAGATGTCAGACCTGCCCCATGAGATCAGGGAGAGAACGGATGCCCTCGATTCCCTGGGGAACACCACGGCCGCCACCGGAAAGGGCTTTGCTATCGGCTCGGCGGCACTCACCGCTCTGGCTTTGTTGTTGTCCTATACAGTGGCCGTACATATTGTGAAAATTGAGGGAGGAACTATCAGCCTGGCTGCCGATGCTGTCGATAAGATGAGTCTCCTGAATGGCCCTATGATGGGCGCTTTGTTCCTCGGCGTTATGCTGCCTGCCATTTTCTGCGCCCTTACCCTCACCTCGGTTCGCAAAACCAGCGGCCTGATTGTTGAGGAGGTCCGCCGTCAGTTCAGGGAGATAATAGGACTAATGGAAGGTACAGCCCGGCCAGAGTACGGCAGGTGTGTCGATATCTGCACCAAGGCAGCACTGAAGCAAATGATCGTCCCGGCCCTGATGGCTATAGTAGCGCCCGTGCTTGTCGGCTATATCCTGGGCAAGTTCGCCCTGGTCGGTTTCCTGGCAGGTGCCATCGCCAGCGGCTTTTTGCTGGCCGTGACCATGGCCAACGCCGGTGGCTCATGGGATAATGCCAAGAAGTATATCGAGATGGGCATGTTCGGGGGGAAGGGCTCTGATCCTCACAAAGCGGCGGTGGTGGGTGATACCGTTGGCGACCCGATGAAAGATACCTCGGGGCCTTCCCTCAATATCGTGATAAAGCTAATGGCGGTCATAGCGTTGGTCCTTGCCCCGGTTATCACTAGCTGGGACGGACTGATACATTAGAGGGCGTCAATAGCAAGCGTTAGAATGCCTTATGAAAACAATCTGCGAGCAGGTGACTTCCTTCTATAGTGCTGGCTGGGCAAGTTCAATCTCCCCTGAATCGAGGGGGTAACTAACATGAAGGTGGTGGGCATTTGTGGCTCTCCCAGAAAGGGCAACACGGAATGGATGCTGAGAAAGGTATTGGAAGGAGCAGCTAAAGCCGGGGCAGAGACTGAGCTAATCTTGCTGAGGGAGAAGGACATAAGATGGTGCGACGGGTGCCTAGGCTGTGAGGCCGGGGGCAAACAGCGAAGGGGGATCTGCAGGATCCAGGATGACATGCAGCACATTTACCCAAAGTTAGTGGAGGCCGATGGCCTAGCTCTTGGCACGCCCGTCTACTTTGAAATGCTCTCCGGCTTGTTAAAGAACTTCCTAGACAGGACCTGTCCTATCTGGCCGAAGCTGGAGCTAAAGCCCATAGTCGGCATAGCCGTTGCCGAAGAGGACATTGGAAAGGCAGTTCAGGATCTTAAGACATATTCCAATCTGTGCTGTATGCGATGGGTCGGCCATGTCACAGCTTTGGCAAAGACTGCAAAGCAGGTATCACAGGACAAGGATGTGGGAAGGCGGCTGGAGCAGTTGGGTTGGAAGCTTGTCTATGCATTGAAGGCCTGATGTTGTACGATTGTCCAGAATCTATTGCTTGCGCAATCGAAAGAAGCCTTGTTCGTCAGAGGGACTAGGAGCTTGTGTGGGTAATAGTTTTGGCTGAATTGAGAACGTATAATGGGGCAAAGCTAAACTAAGGAGGAACTGCTGAGCCAGGTCTTCCGCCCCTGCGAGCCTCGGTCATTCTACTGTCTCTGCAGGACGCCGTTCGGTCCGGTGGCTGTCGTTTGGTCAGTCCATCAAGGTCAGCCGAAGATCCGGCGGGTCTTGCTCTCCCGGCCCGGAGTCTCGGCCAAGCACCTTGTCAAAGCCTCATTTCCTGATTCTATCTCTTCTTCGTGTGCTGAGGTTGATGTCGTTACTGACCAGATTGTGGCATTCCTGACCGGAGACGACGTTCGCTTCTCTCTCGACATTATTCGCCTAGACCTGTGCTCCAGGTTTCAGCAGAGGGTCTTACATGCAGAATATGGAATCCCTCGGGGACATGTGAGTACTTATCAACGGATCGCCAGGTATCTCGGCAATGCCAATGGTGCTCGGGCCGTTGGTGCGGCCCTAGCCAAGAACCCTTTTCCTATCATAATTCCCTGTCACCGCGCCATTCGATCTGACGGAGCGCTTGGTGGGTATCAGGGCGGTCTCAAGATGAAACGAGCCTTACTGGAGATGGAGGGAATCCTATTTAACGATATGGGTCATGTCCTTACCGAAGAGATCTTCTACTGATCTATTGAGAGATAAAGAGACGTTTACCAATTCGTCTGCGTCCCGATGGAATGAGGTGGCCAGGCCATTTGTCTCGACAAAGACCGCAGAGAAAATCATGGCCAAGGCCACAAGACAGTTAAACCTATTTATGAGACTAGATACTAGCTGTTCAGCCTGGCGATCCTAAAGCAGGAACATCCTAGCTCGGCTGTTTCTACCAAGCCTCAATAGCTGGCAGGGTATCTTGCCTTATCAACTTCGTGGCCGTATGATGCCTTAGGTAATAGAGTAGCTGAAATGCCAGCCACGGCAGCAGCCTTGGCAAGATCCCAAGGGATGAAAGGCGTCACAGCTAACTTCATTGTTTGATGAACGTCGGTGTGCAGCATGGCCGCAAGGTAGGCCGCTCCAGATATGTAGATAATTGCTACAGCAATAAGCATCAGGCCCAGTTGCGGAAAGAATCCCCGGGCTATTATGTACCTCTCACTGAGCCCTCCTATCACCAGGGGAACAACAACAAACGCCATCAGGTATCCCAAAGTCACGGTGTGACTGAGGTAGCTGACACCCCCCACCCAGCCCTGAAACCAGGGAGCTCCACAAGCCCCTATCCCCAGGTAGAGCGCTTGGCTCAGGCAACCATACCCCGCTCCCAGCAACACCCCGCTGAACAAAACGGCGAAAACCTGACCGGTAATAGGGACCGGGGTAAACCAGAGATGGATTCTTAGTTGAGCAGATAGCCCTGTAAGGCAAGCCATCCCCAAGGCCAAGGCGACTTTCTGGGCCACACTGAGATCCGTTCGCCACCTAAAAGCCGTGTGCCTCCAGTACCTATACCTGTCTACATAAGCGCTTGTCGCCATTACACCCCCTGTATCAAATCTGACTTGGGATCGCCTTCGTTTTAGGTCTTCTTTGGGGCTGAAACGCTACACAGAAGTATATGGTGACATGACCACCGCAGTCAAGCATCCTCAGGGGAGGGCGTTTAGCAACGGGTTTGAAGAAGGAAAAGGCTTTGCATAGCGTCTTCCGTGCCGCTTGTCGGGATGAAGCTAGCAGCCTAACAGATAAAGAGATTGCCCTCGGAGCAAGGCGTTGCCCGTCCTGAGTCCAAAGATGGCTCAGCCGAAAGGAGTCCGATTCTTCTTGCCGGGGTCGAGTTTATCCTTGATACAGGCAGCGAACTTCTCCACAATCCATATGTAATATTCTTGGGGCAGAGCCCCAGGAGTAATATCAGGAACCTCATTGAAGGCGTCGATGACCCACCATTGGCCCTTCTCATCCACACACCACTCCATCACGTTAACGTCCAAGTCCAGTGCCTGGTTGAACTGGGTGGTAAGACGAACCAGCCTTTCCAAGACATCCCCCATGCCACTTAGGTCACTGTAGAGGTATTGACCCATAGCCAGAGGCTTGGGGACCCATCGAATGAAGAGGACGTCCTTCTTGTCGAAGCAAAAGACGCGAAAATAGTCTTTGAACGTGATTAGCTGTTGCGCCATCAGTACGTACCTGGAACACAGGGCGAGATAAAGGTTACGCAATTCCTGGGCGGAACTCACCAGGTAGACATCTTGCCATGCATACCCGTCGAAGGGTTTGAGAACGCAGGGGAAGCCCAGCTCTTCAGCCACCCGGTCAAAATGAGGCTGGGCAACTAAGCTACTCGTTTCTTCAATGGTCACTTGATCTGGGAGCACGATGGTTTTGGGGAACGTCAATCCCAAGCGGCTGCCCAATCTCATATCCACCAGCTTGTTCGTGGTAGCAGCCGCAAAGGGGTTATTTATGATATATGTCCCATTGAGCGCCAGGTTCTTCACCATTTCTCTGAGAAAGGGATAGCGGAAACTTAGCCGATCCACCACTACCCGGTAGGCACGCTCCACGGGAACCCTCTCATCCGCAAAGGATACGTATTCCACCGGGATGGCACCTAGCCGGGAAACGACGTCAGCCATGAAACGGTCGTCCCTGCTCTCCAGAATACCAACGAGCTTAGCTTGCACGGTGGCTGATATTATAGTTGCTACGCCTTTATCGGTCAACAGGAACCCTGTCAACTAATCACAAGGAGTGCGTTTAGCAGCCGGTTCAAAAGGGGCGAAGCAAATTGAAAAAGAAATCCCTCTCCCATTAAACGGTCACTGATGAAATAGTCAGGCTCATCGAATGGCACGGGGGTAAAGTGCCCGGCATCGGGCACTTTACACGATCAAGTCCTTCCTTGCTTTCGACTGTCGATATAAACTCTGAATGACCATACAAGCGGAGGGGGTAGAGGGTGGGGGGATTGATAAACAACATCTCGGCCCCCTCCGTTCTGTGATCAGCGGTTCTTATAGATGGCCTTACGCTTTTCTTTGAAGGCCTTCATGCCTTCTTGGGCATCCTCCGTGGCAAAGACAGGCCATCCGATCTCATCTTGCCTCTGGAGTGCCTCTGCTTCGGGCACTGACTCGTCAAGCTCGCGGAGCGTGCGAGTGATTGCCCTTATGGAAATGGGAGCGTTCTCGCAGAGCTGATGTGCCATCTTCAACGCTTCTTCCAGGGTCTTCCCTTTGGGAACCACCCGATTGATGAGCCCCCATTTCAGCGCCTCTTGGGCGCTGATGCGACGGCCCAGAAGAAGAATCTCTGCCGCCAGGCAGTAAGGGATTTGTCGGCGCAAGCGGATCGCGGAGGCTGCCATAGGATAGAGACCACGAGCGACCTCAGTCACTCCGAACACGGCGTCCTCTGCACCGACGCGTATATCGGTACCCTGCAAAATCTCGGTGCCACCAGCCAGGGCATAACCCTCGACTGCCAGTATCATCGGCTTGTTGGGACGATTCTCCCGCAGCAGTGCCTGCCAATGCAGGTTGGGCACATCTTGCATCAACCGCTGGATTTCCTCCGCGTCATCGCCCGGCCCCGGTCCTGTTTTCAAATCCATGCCAGCGCAGAACGTATCCCCTTTGCCGGTCAGTATGGCGCAATACAGATCGTCGTCTTTATCCAGAAGACGCCAAGCCTTATACATGCCGACCAGCATAGGTGGGCTAAGCGCGTTCTTGGCTTCGGGCCGATTGAGAGTGACAATCAAAATATGCCCTTCCCTTTCAATCGTGCAGTTCCTGGTGGTGATATCTAATTGTTCAGCCATGCAATCCTCCTACTCTTAGTCTGAGTTTTGGTATTTAGTCGACATTTCCCGTTTCAACTGTTGATGAAAGCATGCTCCACTCCCATCGCCATTTGCTAATGATGAACCCCTCGCCCCCTAGCTGTCAAGTGCTTTCATTCAGGCGAGATCTTCATTTGCGGCACATGATGCTCGGTTTGATATCGCCTGTTGTCAGCCCAGGTTGACATTCCAAGGCGATGGCAACAGAATCACGCGAGGAGCGGCTAGTGGAAAGGATTGCCTGCTCGGTAATGACACTGGGAATGACAGATGACAAATAGATCGGGCACGATCGAGAAGTTTAGGAGAGATACAAGACGACAAACGTGAGTATAGCGTGCCAGCCAATCTCCAAAGAGCCTATCTTACCTATCAGAGGGTCTAGACCTATGGTAATTGAGGGAACCATAGGAGTTACCTCTTTAACCTTGGTTTATCGATACCGAGCCGCTCCTTATCGTCGTGTCCGTGTTGGGACTCGAGCACATGAAGACGTTTCTGGTCGCTGGTAACGACGATGCCAAAGGTTTCCAGTAACGCATCGCGCGTCAACACCTGCTGTGGCGTACCAAGAGCAACTACCCGGCGAGCCAGTAGCAGCACCTGGTGGCAGAGTGCTGCCTCTTCCTGGATATCATGGGTGGCCACGACGACGGATGCGCCACGGCAGAGTTCATCGTTGATTGCCTGTAGGTAGAGCTCTCTGCCGCCGGCGTCCAGACCGGCCGCCGGTTCGTCCAATACCAGCAGGTCTGCTTGATGAGCCAATACTTGGGCCAGATAAGTCCGCTGTTGTTGACCACCGGATAAGGACCGCAATGGAGACTCGGCCAGCTTCTCGATACCCATGGTACGCATGGCTGATAATACGATTTCATCATCTTGGCGGCCCATTCGTCTCCATAATCCATATGAGGGAAATCGGCCCATGCGCACGATGTCAACGGCACGCAGAGGAAGAACAAATCCAGAAGCATGGAACTGACCAAGATAGGCTATCCTGCGGGGATTACTGCCGGGATGCATTCCAAATACCGATAGCTGGCCCCCCAGAGGCGGTAGCAGGCCCACAATGGTTTTCAGAAGAGTCGATTTGCCCGAACCATTGGTGCCGATAAGAGCGATAGCCTGCCCCTGTCTCAGCTCAAAGCTGATGTCTGCCACAACGACTTCATTAAAGTAGCCGACACTGAGATGCTCGGCCAAGACATACGGAGTGTTATCGGTGCTCCGCGTAAAGGCCTCGGTCTCGCCCGTTGACGAAGCAACGATCTCGTTCTGATTATACATGTGTGAAGTCCCGAGGATGAGCTACACGACGACTGCGCAAATTCTGGATAATGAATACGACAAAAAAGATGGCTACTGTCACCAGTATTATTGATGCACCGGCAGCCAGGTCAAAGTGATAACTAATCAGTAAACCTGAGTACATTGACAACACGCCGAAGAGTATCGCCCAGGCCATCATCACTTCTATCCGACGGGCAAGGAGCGCCCCAGCGCCAGCGGGGGCAATGAGCAACCCGAAGACGAGTAAAGTACCCACGGTTTGGAAAGATACAACTACGGTAGCCGCAATCATAAGGAGCATGATGTTGTGATAGAGGCTGGCTGAGAAACCGGCAACCTGTGCTTGCTCAGGATCAAAACTGAGCAATAAGAATGGGCGAGCGCAAATGATGGCTATAGCTGCAACAACGATCGTGGCTACAAGTTGAATCAGGATAGCTGAGTTGCTGATGCCAAGAATCTCGCCAAACAGGACACGGGTAAGGTCGCCACTAAAAGAGTTGGAGCGGGATACGATTACTACGCCGAGCGATAGCATCCCGATAAACAGAAGTCCAATAGCAGTGTCCGAGGATAATCGTGATCGCTGCGTAATTGTGGTGATCCCGCCAATCATGACGGCGGCGCCGATAGCCGCTCCGATTACTGCCGGGAAACCTACCAGAATCGCCACTGCAATGCCAGGTAATACGCCGTGGGCGAGCGCATCACCGATGAAGGCCAATCCACGAAGGATAACAAAAGTGCCGGCAATAGCGCAGGCAATAGAAACCAGAACCCCGGCGATGAGGGCATGAAGCATAAAGTCATTGGATGAGAATGGTGTCACCAGCAAATCCATATGGCAGCCCTCGCTATTTCAAGGCATCGACAATAACACTAGCGATGTTCCTCAGGAATGTGAAAAAGGAACCATCGCTGGG
>JBGOXA010000031.1:0-10068 GCA_041478915.1 Dehalococcoidia bacterium | reverse complement strand
GTACTTTCCGCTGTGCCTGGCTACGATGTTGAAGTAGCCCTCTCCAACCGACCTCAGCTCCCATTGCTGGTTGTGCCCGCCGATGTAGCCGTTCTGAGAGACGAACGCTCCGTCAACCAAATTACCTCCGGGACTCTCCGAGTTCACCTCCGCCATCAGCTCACTGTGTTTTGCCTGGAAGGTGTAGTAATCCGTGAGCACTGAGGGATACGTCTCGAGTGGCTGGAAGACCCACTTTTGGGTGTCAAGATCCTGGTAGTCAGCCTGCCGGATATTGCCCCCGTCGTCTATGGTCTCCACAACGTCCAGACATTTGTTGCTGTGTTTGGCTATGACCTTGAAGTAGCCGTCCCCCAAGGAATATAGCCTCCATTTCTGGTAATCTGCATCCGCCCAGGCATTCTGCTGAACATTGACGTACTCCTCTGTCCTGCCGTCGGCAACCTCAAGCACCTTGCCGCTGTTCTTGTTGGTAATCTTATAGTAGCCATCCCCCAGGTATTTCATAACCCAGGTTTGGCTGCTTTCTCCTGCGTAGAACTGCTGGGACACATTGGCCCCGTTGTCCAGGCTGGCTCCTTCCACGGACACACACTTGTTGCTGTACTTGGAGGTGATGATTGTGTCGCGTTCAGCTACTGTTGGAGGCCAAGGCAGCGACAGCGCTTTCGTCGCTGCCTTGTCACGATCGTTGGTGGCTTCAATAAGTTCCTCCGCTGTTATGGCATAGCCTGATAGCTGAAGGATGTATATGCCCGCCCCGCCGGAAATGGGCATCATCTCTTGACCCTGCGCGTCTGCAGTAGACTTGAAGAGAACCTCGCTTACCTGGTAGTCGTCAACTACGCAGGCTGCAACCAGCACGGAGCCAGCCTCTTCCTCGGCGTAGGCCCATACGATCTCTGGTGTGTCTGTTTCTGATGGAGCCTTAATGCTGATATCCCACCCGGCGTCGATAACGACGTTAAGGAGATCGCCGTTGGCCGCACCCTCCAATTGGGCAACGACGTCCTGGAAGGCATTCTGGGAGAACCCGATGCGCCAGTCACCTACCGGCTTGCCCATAATCTGGGGATTTCCTGCGTTATCGGCATAGCCGACCGTCCAGGAAAGAGCGTCTCTCAAAATGACCGTGGGGCCATTCTGGGACCTGGCGAATACCCGGTAGGACTTCATGTCACCGTTGCCCAGGTCCACGGACAGACGAGCGCATACTCCATCCACCCTTGGCTGGTAGTTGGCCCAGGTATCCACCAGTTGCCATTTGCCTTCTTTATCCTGCTGCAGGACTCCGGCCTGCAGCTGGGCCACTTCGAGGAAGAGGGGGACGCCCATCTGGATGGACTTGAGTTCGTCAAGAGTGAGGATGATTTCACTCTCAGTCTTGTCACCAACTACCCACTCGCTGGCCTGGGGAAAGCTCTGGTTGACGGCTAGCACGTTGATCATGGAATCCTCGGGTAGCTTGTAAGTCACGATTGTCTTGTCTTGCAGCATCAGGCTGATGGTGGGGATGATGTTCTGGGCCGCGGCGGTACCGCGGTTTTCAAACCGCAGGCGTAGCTTGATCTTGGCTGCCTGGGACGGGTCTGTTGTGGTGGCCTCCGTCCAGTCCTGTTGACTGAAGCCCGACGTGGAATCGGTTACCTGGTGCCTGCTCCCGTACTTGCCCCCGGCAGTGGCGGACACGCTGACCTTCGTTGACGGAGAAAGCCCTAGCGTAGCCTCGGCACTCACTGTCAGGCTCCAGCTGTGCTCCATGCTCCCCTCGTCGGTCACTTGATTGCTCCAGGCGTCCTGCTGGCTGCCACCCTTGGAGTTCTGAATTGTGGCCTTGGGTATCACGTCGTAGCCGGTCATGGAGACGTAAACGTCAGGGTAGGCTGGTACAAGGGGATGATTCCCTGGCGCGGCAACCGAAGTGTCCATTTTGACCCCCGATACCTCCATGCCGTCTCCATAGGGGTCCTGATCCGTGGAGAACTGGGTGGGATCGGTACGGTAATAGACGATATTCGGATCGCCGTCCCACTTCACGAACTTGCCGTCTTTCCAGTAGTACCCGGCGACCTCAAGTTCGTCAGGTACTCCGTCGCCATCCGTGTCTACTTTGCTAGCCGGCGTCCCGTTGCCACATCCAGCTATAGTTGCGATAGCCAGGAGGAGTATTATTGCGATCAAGACCAATGACTTCATGCGAACACCTCCATTTTGCCTTTATCCGGCAATCGCCTTGTGGTGCCAAAGGCGAAAGAACAATCCGACCGCAGTTGGCATCTCTCGTCCAACGGATCTGCCCCAGGCAGGTTCCTGAGGGAGGAATGGCTTGCCATGTTGAAAGACCCTTCAGGCTCACAGCCTAACTCAGCATACCACGGGACTGGCGCAATGGCAAAGCACTGTACTCGTGGGGATGTGTGGATGTTCTACAATTATGACAGAGGTTTAGCGGTCAGGGGAAAACGTTACCTGCGGAGGGGATAGTCCTTCCATTGGAAGGATTGAACGCGATGCAGCAAGAGAGGCAAAAGCAACTTTGAAATTGCCATCCAACAAGCGCTTGTAGTGGATCCAAATCCGTGGATTGTTCTACTCAGCGCAATAGGTTTAGAGGCTAATCTTGCCTCAACTTGTGGTGATGATCGTTCTGCTTTCTATAACCAAGCCCTGCCAATGCGGCACTCTGCGATGCGCGGAGCACAAACATTGTCATTCCTGTCCTTCCTGGAAGGACAGGAATGACATAAGGGGAGAAGCGCCCACCGATTACGGATTAGTAGGAAGAAGGGAGACCCTGACTATCATCGGGTCTCCCCCTTGCACCTTTGCAAAACAGGCGATTTATGCTGGTTGGGTTCTTACACCAGCCCCTCGTAGCGCTTGTCCCTCTGCTCGAAGGCCTCCCTGGCGGAACCCCTGTCTCGCCTCTCCTTGAAGAAGTTGTACTCGTCGTCCTCCCATCTCAAGTTGGTGAACAGGGTGTGCGAGATGTAGGCCGGGATGAAGTCGGCAATCAGACCCAGTCGGTCATAGATTAGGTGGCGGGTTGCCTTGCCAATGGCAATGCCGTCGCGGGGAAGAAGAGCTATTGCCTTGGCCAGTTTCATCGTCTCCTCTTCCAGCTTGTCCAATGGCACAGCTTTGTTTACCAGGCCTATTTCGGCTGCTTCCTTGCCGCTGATTATCTTGCCGGTGAGCAATAGTTCCAGGGCCCTCTTCATACCTACGTGGTAGATCAAGTGAGTAATGCCGAACACGCCGCTGCCGGAGAATCCCAACCTCTGCTCGGTCAATCCGAGTTGGGCATCCTCGGCAGCTACAGCCAGGTCAGTCAGCAACGGAAAGTATACCCCCCCGCCAATGCACCAGCCATGTAGTTGACAGATGGTGATC
Organism: Dehalococcoidia bacterium; assembly: GCA_041478915.1. GTDB lineage: Bacteria > Chloroflexota > Dehalococcoidia > UBA2247 > RBG-13-53-26 > VGOE01. The sequence continues at coordinate 6,675 of JBGOXA010000031.1, read as the reverse complement.
TTGGGATTGAGGAAGACATTCATCATGTTGTCATCCATCCCCATCTTGTCGTACTTTAGCCTTATCCTCTGGCTCGGGCGGCGCTCGCTTTCTTTGCCCGTACCCATTCCATATAGGAAGCCCACCTTGGTCAGATCGTGGCCAACGGTGAAGGCACGCCCCGCTCCTTTCAGAATTATCACCTTCACGTCGTCGTCATCGGCTGCTCGCTGAAAAGCGGACCACACCTCGACGGCATCCTCGCCCCGTCCCAGCCACTGGAAAGCGTTCAACTTCTCTGGCTTGTTGAGCGTAATTGTGGCTATATGCTCCTTTGCCTCGTAGATAATGTACTTATAATCCATAATTCCTCCCTTTTAACTAACGAATAACTCCAGCTTGCGCTGCCCTATCTCAACCGCCTTCATACTGAAGGTAGCAGTAAATGGCCGAAGCCACTTAATTACTCGGAACCTTCATCATCGGACTACCAGGTTTATCAACTTTCGTGGCACGTAGATTAGCTTGGTCACCTCCTTTCCTTGCAAGTGGGCTTTCACCCGTGCTTGGGATAGGGCAATTTGCTGAGCTTCGGCTTCAGTGATAGAGGCAGGGACAGAGACCTTGTCCCTCACCTTCCCGTTGATCTGGATGACCAAAGTGATTTGCTCCTCGGCAGCTAGGTCTTCGTCCCAGCCGGGGTAGGCCTGGTTATGAATGCTGTAAGGATGCCCTGTCCTGGTCCACAACTCCTCCGTTATGTGGGGGCCTGTGGGGGCAAAGAGAAGAAGGAGAGTATCAGTGGCTTCACGCCAGGCTGAAGCACTTACTGACCTTTCCGATGACACCTTTCTCAGATAGTTGGTTAACTCCATCAGAAACGCCAGCATCGTATTGAACCGGAACCTTTCCAGGTCTGCCGTTACCTTCTTGATGGTCGTGTGGGTCCTATGGCGCAACTCCTTTTCTGCTTGCTGATCGGTGGCCTTCTCTGGCCAGGGAAGCTCCTCCCCTTGCAATACCAGGCTCCATATTCGATTGAGCCATCGGTTTATGCCATTAATACCACTGTCATCCCACTCTCCCCCCTGTTCCCAAGGTCCGATGAACATCAGGTAAGCACGAACCACATCAGCACCCATCTCCGCTACGTACTGGTCTGGGTTGATTACATTGCCGCGGGACTTGCTCATCTTTTGTCGCTGAGCAATGATGATCCCTTGATTGAAGAGACGAACAAATGGTTCATCAACGTCTACCAGACCCAGGTCTCGAATAGCCTTGACGAAGAACCGGGCATAGAGAAGATGCATCACGGCGTGCTCTGCGCCACCTGTGTACTGGTCCACGGGCAGCCAGTATTTGACCTTTTCTGGGTCAAAGAGACCTAGATCATAATGGGGGCTAGCGTAGCGCAGGAAGTACCAGGAGGAACACATGAAGGTGTCCATGGTGTCCGTTTCGCGCTTGGCGCGTCCATTGCACCGGGGACAGGAGGTATTGACGAAGGACTCGCAGTACTTGAGGGGCGACTCCCCCGTGGGTCTGAATTCGGCATCCGGAGGAAGGAGCACTGGCAGGTTTTCTTCAGGCACAGGAACGATGCCGCAGTGGTCGCAGTAAACAATGGGAATTGGTGCCCCCCAGTAGCGCTGGCGGGATATGAGCCAATCGCGGAGGCGATAGGTTACCATCCGCCTGCCGTAGCCCTGGCTCTCCATAAAGTCAGCGATGGCCTTCCATCCTTCCTCACTGGCCATACCATTAAACCGACCCGAGTTCACCATAGTGCCCTGGTCAACGTAGGCCTGCTCCAACTCCTCCCCGTTCCATTCAGGTGGCGCTATGACCATCCGAATAGGCAGGCCAAATCTCTTGGCGAATTCGAAATCGCGGCTATCATGGGCTGGTACTGCCATTACCGCTCCGGTGCCATAGCTGGGCAAGACATAGTCGGCGATCCAAAGAGGGATTCGCTCACCATTAAGCCTGTTGGTAACATACGCTCCAATGAACACACCGCTCTTCTCCCGCTCGGTAGACAGTCGGTCGATCTCTGTCTGGTGTCTTGTCCAGGCAACATACTCCTCGACTTTTGCCCGACATTCGGGAGCGGTGAGCTTCGCTACCAGAGGGTGCTCTGGGGCAAGAACAGCGAAGGTGACCCCAAAGATGGTATCAGGGCGGGTAGTGAATACCCGTAATTCTTTTGTCTCCACTCCGGGGTAATCCAGCCCGAAGCATATCTCTACTCCTTCGCTCCGCCCCACCCAGTTCGTCTGCATGATGTTTATCCGCTCTGGCCATTGCATCCTGGAGTGATCCAGAAGCTCCTCCGCATAGCGGGTGATTCTGAAGAACCACTGCTCGATGTCCTTCCTGATGACTGGAGTGTCGCAACGCTCACACTTTCCCTCCCCAGTTACTTGCTCATTGGCCAGCACGGTCTGGCACTGTGGGCACCAGTTAACAGGAGCTTTAGCTCGATAGGCCAAGCCGCCATGATACAGTTTAAGAAACAGCCATTGTGTCCAGCGGTAGTACTCTGGGAGGCAAGTGATCACCTCTCGATTCCAGTCGTAGCATGAGCCCATTCGCTTGAGCTGACGCCGCATATTTTCAATGTTCTGCATTGTCCAGGTAGAGGGATGGATGCCTCGACTGATGGCGGCATTTTCGGCAGGGAGTCCGAAGGCGTCAAAGCCCATCGGATGAAGCACGTTATACCCTTGCATTCGCTTGAAGCGGGCGTGGGTGTCGGAGGGGGCCATGGCGTACCAATGGCCAATGTGGAGGTCCCCCGGTGTATAGGGGAACATGGTCAGCTCATACCACTTTGGGCGGCTGGTGTCCTCTCTTACCTCGTAGATTCCGTCGGCAGCCCACTTCTCTTGCCATTTGGGCTCGATCTCACCCGGCTTGTATTTGGGTATCATTCTTGCATCATAAGTTTACCAAAAAGTGCTGTTGATGCAAAGGAAGCGTGTAGTTTCTCGATCAGCGATTGGAGCCAAGATGCCCTTTGTCATGGCGAGGTCGCCGCAGGCGACCGTGGCCATCCCTGGGGTGAGGGGTAGGTTAGGGCATTGGCCATTGAGAGTTTATATTGACGGTCGAAAGCAGGGAAGAACTCGATCGGGTAGAGTGCCTGACGTCAGGCACTCTACCCCTCAGAATGACACGAACATGCTGATAAATGACCTAAACTTTGCCCCACTTGCCTTGTCTTATAACATTAGTTTAACCTGAAGGTGTGATAGGTAAGCAGGAAGAAAATTGAGGAGGTCCTGGCTTGAAGGACAGGGGGACAGCGGCTTACGTTGGCCTTTATCGCCAGGGTAAACTCAGTCAGCGGGTACAACAGGCCAGAGAAATCCTGAGGAGTTGCCAGGTCTGTCCTCATGGCTGCCAGGTCAATCGCCTGGACGGTGAGTTGGGCAAGTGCCGTACAGGAGCGCAGGCGATGGTCTCCAGCTATGGCCCCCACTTCGGGGAGGAATCACCATTGGCAGGCCAGGGTGGCTCGGGGACGATATTCTTCACCAACTGCAATCTGAAATGCGTCTTCTGCCAGAATTACGCCATAAGCCAGATGGGGGAGGGGAGGGAGGTCACCGCCGAAGAGCTAGCGGCGATGATGCTTTTTCTTCAGAAAAGGGGATGCCATAATATCAACCTGGTGAGTCCGACACATGTAGTCCCCCAAATCCTGGAGGCCCTGGAACTGGCTGTTGCCGAGGGCCTTTCTGTCCCTTTGGTGTATAACAGCGGCGGATACGACTCGGTGGAAACCCTGAAGCTCCTGGAGGGAATCGTTGACATCTACATGCCTGACATGAAGTACTCCCACGACGAAACTGCCCGGCAGTATTCAGGCATTGATAATTATCCCTCGGTGAACAGAGCAGCGGTAAAAGAGATGCATCGGCAGGTAGGTGACCTCGAGGTAGATGAGCGTGGCATTGCCACCAGAGGCCTGCTGATCCGACACCTGGTGCTACCCCACGGGCTGGCGGGGACTGAGGAGACCACTCGCTTCCTGGCCAAGGAGATATCCCTGAACACCTATCTCAATGTTATGGCGCAATATCACCCTTGCCACCAGGCCTTCCGCTTTTCATTGCTGAGCCGAGCTACTACCAGGGAAGAGTTTGCCGAAGCCGTTGATCTGACTCGACGGCAGGGGTTAAAGCGCCTTGACAGACTTTATGCTCTTCTAGAGTGAGGGTTTGTTGACTATGCAGGACTTTGACTCGGATTTGGTGTCCCTTCACGCTGTGGTCGGAGGTTTGGTACAGGGCGTCTATTTTCGCGCCTTTGTGCGGCATCATGCCACAGCTTTAGGCCTAACCGGCTATGTGCGTAACCTGCCTCATACAGCAGCCGTAGAGGTCAAGGCTGAAGGGGAGCGGTCCCGGCTAGAGGAATTGCTGAAACATCTGCGTCGCGGCCCTGTGGATGCCAGAGTTGAGAGGGTGGAGGTGGAATGGGGGGAGTACAGCGGGGATTTCCACGGCTTCATCATAAGGCACTAAGAGCCTCTTGAGGCGCATCTCTTCGTAGAAGTCTTGGTGGGCCAAAGTTTGCTCGGGTGACCCTGACTAGGACAAGGCCAAGCTTATCAGGATACCCACACCCGCCAGGAGAGGGGTGAGCAAAGTGACCATGACGTTGCGACCCATAAACGGTATCAGGTTGTCTATATCCTCAGAGTACCTCAAGACACCCCTCACTGCCTGAATCCCGAGAGGCAGGGTGAGCAGGCCGAGCAGGGCACCCCACGGTAGCTCCTTAAAGGCCACTGAGAAAACCAACCAGACGTAGGTAGCCAGAATCAGCCCGGCGTATATCTTGGCGCTGCGCTCTCTCCCTATGGTTATTAGAAGGTGGCGCCTGGCTCCTGCCCTATCCGCCTCAAGGTCGGGAAACTGATTCAGCAGCAGGAGGTTACTCACCAGAAACCCTGGTATCATCGATGCCAGCCCTGCTGACAGGGTGTATTCGCCTGTCTGAGTGAAGTAGATCCCCAGGACCATGAGAGGGCCAAATCCCAGCCCAGGGGCTACGGCGCAGAGCAGGGGGTCTTTGGTCAGGTGAGTGGTGTAGAAATACACCACCAGGATGCCCAGAACGCCAATGGGCAGTATCCTCCAAGTGTATTCGTGAATGAAGTATGCTCCGATGGCGGCCACCGCTAGAAGACAGGCCACGCCGAAGATGAAGACCTTTCGCGGGCTCAGCAGCCCTGCAGGCAGTATGCCGCTGCCGCCGCTGAAGGGCGTCTTCCTGGTGTTTAAGTCTATGCCCGTTTGGTAGTCGGAATAGTCGTTGAGCACGTTGACGCTGATGTGAGCCAGTAGGGCACCCAGGAAAGCCAGGCCAAAATGTAGTGCATTTAGCTCCCGCGTATCATAAACCGCTGTGGCTATGCCGAGAAGGACGCACACCGGAACCAGAAGCAGGAACGAGGGCCGCGTTTCCAGGAACCATGCTCTTACGCTTGCCATCAAGATACTCCGCCAGTACCAGTCACCCTGTTTTACCGCTGCGACAAACCCACACCAATACTAGCACAGAGAAAAAATGTCTTCAAACCTGCAACTGCCTCGACGGGAACGGCCAAGCCGGATTGGCGGCCTGACCACTTAACCACTGACAAAGTCACAGACCATCTACACTCTGACTTGACAGCGTTGCTGCCTCGCTCTATGCTCGTGGGTAGCCTGGCTGTAAAGGAGGAACGTCAATGTTTCTGGCATTGGCTATCGTCTTCCTGGCTTTTGGAGTCATCGCTCTGCTCCTGGGTGCTCGCCGTATTGCCTCATGTACTTTTGCCATTGCCAAAGTCCTGTTCATCGTCGCCCTTGTCATCTTTGTGGCCTTGCTGATTGTATATTTGCTCCGATAACTCGTCAGACGGCCAAACTAGATTGGTGAGCCAAGCCCACCCTACGCGGCTGGTTTGGTGGGCCGAGCCTACAACTCTCTAGCCCAGGAAACCATGCCTGTAAAGTGAGCCATTTGACGGTCGGTTGACTTGGGCATAGAATTTCGAATTTGTGGTTCGCGGGAATTCTCCAGAATAGAGAATAAATTAACTAAGAAGAGAGGAAACTAAGGTACATGTCGAATGGCCAATTAGCTAATGTGGGAGCCCTGGGCTTGGGAGGCTTTGCCCTGACTACGTTTGTCCTTAACGTTGTGAATGCGGGTATCGTCTCTGCTGACAACCTGGGCATGGTGCTACCGTTGGGTATCTTCTACGGCGGCTTAGCGCAGTTTTGCGCGGGGATGTGGGACGTGAAACGAGGAGATACCTTCGGGGCTACTTGCTTTACCTCGTTTGGCGCCTTCTGGATGTCAATAGCCCTGCTGATTCTACTGGAAAAGACGGGGGTGATAGCTACTGTGCCGAGGGAGGGTATGGCGCTACTGTTCATTGCCTGGAGCATTTTTACGGTATACGCTACTGTGGCTTCTCTTAAGATGGCCAGGGCGGTGACAGCCATATTTGTGACATTAATCATCCTTTTCTTTCTGTTGGCCATTGGCGAGTGGAACACTACTGTGCATAAAGCTGCTGGCTATGAGGGCATCGTCTGCGCTCTAATAGCCTGGTATTGTTCAGCGGCTATGCTTATCAATAACGTTTGGGAAAAGCAGGTGCTTCCCCTGGGGAGTCCCGTCATCAAGAGT
>JBGOXA010000145.1:0-5277 GCA_041478915.1 Dehalococcoidia bacterium | reverse complement strand
TGCATAACGAAGATGGATTTAGGGAATATATGTTAAGAGGAGGATTAACCATATGAGGCTGAAGGATAAGGTGGCGATAATAACTGGTGCTGGTGGGGCACAAGGGCGCACGGCGACAATCATGTTTTGTCAAGAGGGTGCAAAGGTAGTGGCTGTCGATTGGGACCAGAAGAACGTGGAGGAGACTGTCAGGATAGCTAAGGAGATGGGAGGAGATGCTGTCGCTTACCTGTGTGATATATCGAAAGAAGAGCAGGTTAAGAACATGGTCAAATTCGCTGTCGACACTTATGGCAAACTCAATGTTCTTTATAACAACGCGGCCATTAATACAGCAGAAGGACCTTGCACTGAAGTGGACGAGCAAATCTTGAACCTAAATCTGGATGTCAACTTGAAAGGGCATTTCTTCTGCTGCAAGCATGCTATTCCCGAGATGATCAAAGGTAGTGGTGGCTCAATCATTAACATCGCCACCGGTCCCCCGTTCACGTATACCACGGGGGAGCGGTCATTCGCGGACGTGTATCTGATGGCCAAAGCAGGACTGCGAGCCTTAAGTCGCTCAATAGCCGGTACGTTCGCTTCCAAGAACATTCGCAGTAATGTAATCGGCCCCGGGTTGATACTTGCGGGAGGCCACGAAGAAATCAAGAAGAATCCACAAGCAGTGGAGTTGATAAGACATGCCATAGGGCCTATGAACAGGATAGGGATGCCGGAGGATATCGTGTATTGTGCAATCTGGCTAGCCTCAGATGAATCGTCATATTGTACAGGAGCCGACATAACGATAGATGGTGGAGCGTCCGTAACTCGGGGCGCTACTTTCAAAGATGACGCGCTTCCGCTGCTTTCAGCCAAGTTGAGATGGTGAGTAGACGTTAGAGGGGAGCCTGCCCGTCCCCGGCTAGGATTCGAGGGGTGGAATACTGTTATCCACGCTGTCCCAAGAGTCCGGTATGGAAGCAACTGGCGCAGGGCTTGGCCAGTACCTCTTTAGACAAGTCCTCATGCCTAATGTTTGGCCTAAATTTTCCACTTTAGTCTTTCGGCTCTTTCACCTTGACGTCCTTTTGTTACTGCGACTGTTTGAAATCTCGCCGATGAGACAGCTCTAGTGCTCCTGGACCTTCCTCGTCTTCGAAGCTCAAGCTCGCAATAGCAGTCCAGTTAGATGGTTTGGCGGTGCTGGACGTATGACTTTGAGGCACTTGGTTTGCACCGCCTTGGTCTTCTGGCTGCCTTCCCTTCATCTTATGGGACTGGATACTAGCATGTCAGCTCTGCCAATCTCTGTGGGCTGAGGGTGCCCTTATCTCGATCCCAGCCTCGGGCCTCGTAATATTCTGTCACCATTTGATCCAGTTTTTGTTTCTCGTAGGGTGGGCGCATTTGGCCACGCACCATGAGTGGCTCTGTCAGGAACCTCATGGGCATGGTGTCGTCTTTTCTCGAGACACCCTCACGCTGATTAAAGGCCTTCCTGATATCGAGACCCCGCGCAGCCGCCTTCAGCAGCCCCTCACCATCCATAGGCATGCCGGTGGCGGCTGAATATATCTCTGCTAAGCGGCCAACTTTGATGTTGAGCGCATGCTGGTAGAAGTTGCATAGTCCCAAGCATTCGACCGCGAAGGCGTAGTCCTCTGTCCACCTGGTGACCCAACCAAGATGGCGTCCACTAGGACCGGAGAGGACACGAGCGAGATCATCATCGCAGATACCCATTTCCCTGAGGACGAGCTCCGTTGCCTCTGCTGACTGGCCATAGAGTTCCTTTGGGCTGTGGGAATGGCCGATGACATTGGTCAGCAGGCTGGACGACCAGCTACTGAAGTTAGACCGTGCGTCGCTAACGGTGTTGCCAATCCCCTTGAACTGAATGGCATAATACTCAGCACCACGCCCAATATGCTTGGGTGCCTCGATCAGGCCGTCGGCCAGGAGGTTGCCGAATCCTTGTCGATAGGAAATCTTTTTGATCATGTCTCGGACCACCTCCGGCTTCCAGTCTAGTTCCAGACCGTCGGTGTCCTTCGTGTCGATTATTCCCCTTTGGTAAAGCTCGGTGGCCATAGCGATGAGGCTGGCCGCAGAGCTGTAGTTTATCCCCAGGCGATTGCACAGTTCTGCGCATTTGTATACCTCGATCCACCCGTCAACGGCACAACTGCCGCCGAAATTGGTTGCTGGCGCTGAACCGCAGGATAGGGCCATAGCCGGCCCTCCCTTCAATCGCATGAAGTGCTTACACCCCACGGGGCAGCTCAGGCAGCTTATGTTGCCGTGTTGCTCCATCAGTGGACCGAATAACGTTTGAAGATCAAAATTATTCATGACTTCTTCGTCTGCCACCTGCTGACAGTTTTTGTAGGCTATTGCACCTGAACCCTGTGTATTGCCTGTGACCAGGTTCTCGAAGTTTATCAGGGTGCCAAGGTCCCGCAATACCTGGATGAAGGGAAAGTCTAACATCTCCTTGCATAGACCGTTCACGAGTTCCATGAATCTCTTGGGTTCAGCCACGGTGATCCCCCGACTCCCGTAGGCGGCAATAGCCTTGAGGTTCTTGGAACCCATCACTGCCCCCATACCGGTCGTGCCGAAAGCTGAGTACTTGTTGGTTATGATGGCGGCATCGGCGACCAGATTCTCACCGGCTGGCCCTATGCTTGCTATCGCATATTCTCTCCCCAGTTCACGCCAGATGACGTCAGTGGTTTCCCAGGTATCCTTCCCCCATAGATGATCCGCTTCTCGAATCTTCACCTCGTCGCCTATTACTAGATACACGGGACCATCGGCTTTGCCTGTAACTATCACGTGATCGTAGCCAGCAAATTTCACCGCTCCCATATGGCCGCTCCCGGAGCTACCAATGAAATTACTGAGAGGTGACTTGGCAGTGATATTGGTCTTCCCGGCGCCGGGGGCCAGGGTTCCCACCAGAGGCCCTGCACCAAACACTAAGGTATTTTGCGGGGAGAACGCTGGTGTATGGGCTGGTATACAACCATAAGCCAACCGCGCATTCAGGCCAGCCCCACCGAGAAACTTGGCGGCCAGTTCCGGGGACAGCGGCGCACTGGTGATGCTCTTTGTGGTCAGATCTACCTTCAAGATATTGCCTGCATAGCCCCCCAACTTGCTCATAACATACCTCCTACTGCTGGCTCAGAACATCAAATTCGCAGTACGGGATACAGATGCCACAGCGGGTACACTCTTCGCTCAGCATTATCTCAAACTGTCCCTGTTCCCAGCCCGGCACAACGACTATCTTGGACTTAGAGAGATTGAAAACGCGTTCCCGAGAGGTGAAAAACGAACATGCCAGGGCGCAACGCATGCAACCGGAGCAGCGCTCTGCAGCTATTGAGATCTCAGAAGTACGAGCCATCCAGGCCTCCTTTCCGTCGACAGGCTGGCTCGAGAGGCAATTCTAGCGGGGATTTTACATTTCAACTGGCGGTGAGGCGATTTTTCATCCTTCTTCGCTCACGGCATCAATAATATACCCGTTTGCAACTGGCCGTCCAATCCGCTTCCGTTCTCTGGTTGCACCTTCACCCCCACATGCGTGGGAAAGTCAAGCTTCGCAGTTGCACCTCATGCAGCTTTCCGCAACATGCCTAATGATGCTCTACGGGACTTGCGTGAATTGCCGAACAATCCTCGCAATTGTGACGTCATAACCAACAAAATAGCGAATTGTTCAGCCTCGGAGGCACGCCTGCTTGGACACCAGCGAGGGACCTGTATTCGCATGGGCATACAGGACTGAAAACCAACTAGATCCGCTGGAGGACTACCGCAAATGGCACCGATTGATGTATGTTGTGTCCAGGCCACATGAAACTGTACGATCTTTATCGGTGGGGGTTGAAGAAAGAAGAGAGACCTCACAGAATCCCATAGTAGTTCAGGAGATGAGATTAAGGAGGTCTATTTGATGGACGAGAAGATGATAGACGGGTTGCGGTGGGAGACCAAGAAGGATGTGGGCAAGTGGGAGGGAGCGTTGTTGAAGTGGGCATACAAGGTAGGTCGGCAGGTAGCGGTGGTGTTGCTGGAGGAGATGGACGATGAGTTGATGAGGGGGAGGGAGGTAGGGTTGGGGGGTGGAGGGGTTCAGGGGGAGGTGGGTGACTGGGGTGCTGGGGGACGTGTGGATCGAGCGGAGGATGTATCGGGATGATGAAGGCAAGTACCGGTATCTTTTAGATGAGGCCTTAGGGCTAAGGAAGGGATGCCAGGTGAGCCCGTGGCTAGAGGGCCTGGCGACGTGCTTGGCGAGCTATATGCCGTATGGGAAGTGCGAGGAGGTATTAAGCCGAATAGTGTCTGGTGGGCTATCGCATCCTTCCAGTACTGGAAGGACCATTCACCGGTGGGTCGGCAGGGTAATAGACCCGTATGTTGAGAATGAGGCCAAAGAGATGGCAGAGGTGTTTGATGATGGGGTAGTGCCAGATAGCGAAGGTCGGGTGGTGTCCCATCTGATGATCGAGGGAGACGGGACGAGTATAGCGCTACAGCGTGAGGAGGAGAGACGGGTGGAGGTGAAGGTGGGGATAGCCTATGAAGGCTGGGAGGTGGTGGGCCAGGATAGGTACCGGTTGAAGGAGAAGATGACATATGCCGGCATTATGGATGGTGAGAAGTTCTGGGATACATTCTCGCTACGACTAGCCAAGAGGTATGACCTGGCCCAGATAGGCCAGATCATAGTGGGAGGGGACGGGGCGGACTGGGTGAAGAAGGGGGCGGAGATGATTGGGGGTGTATACCAGTTGGATCGATTTCACCTTCTGAGGGCATTGCGCCGATGGTTGAGTGAGGAGGCAGTAGGGGCCAGTATACCAGGCCTGCATTTCGGGGGATTTAGGCCAGGTGGATGGTCCTTCCCTTTGGGAAGGATCAGGCAGGAGCCAGAGGAGAACAAGCCAGGGAGATTGCTCAACTGAGGGGCTACATTCTGCATAACGCTGGTGGGCTAAAAGACTATCGGTTGCGGGTAGAGGGTGGGAGCTTCTTGAGGGGTATGGGGACCATAGAGAGCAACATAGACAAGCTGGTAGCCGGCAGGATGAAGAAACGGGGCATGAGTTGGACCAAGCGTGGTGGAGACAGGATGGTAAGACTGATAAACCTCAGGGAGCAAGGTGAACTCTATCACTGGGTGAAGCCAAAACCAAGGAAACCGGAGGGCAAGCCAGCGCTACGGTTCAGGCTGAGGCCAGATACAGATGGACCTAGCCAGGACAAGTATCG
>JBGOXA010000053.1:0-8192 GCA_041478915.1 Dehalococcoidia bacterium | reverse complement strand
CGTCGGAATGGGCCTCCAGCGTAACTACCAGAGAGCCGTTCAGAGGAGTTTCGATTTCTTTACCTGTATAAGAAGCATCCACATTGATGATGATGGACGTATTTACAACCACAATCAGACCGAATACCTGGGCTGGTTGACCACTTGGCTCCCAGGGCCGTTGGCACTCCATGAATATGGTGCTCGTGCCCTCGTTGAGAGCCTTAAAGGTCCATACATCCTTTCCTGGAGCCCCAACGGCACTGCCTTCAGGAGGCACATACTTGTGATCTGTCTGTGCCAATACAGTCTGATCGCTAATTTCTGCCTGCTCTGGCCAGAGGTAACCCCCGTCGGAATGGGCCTCCAGCGTAACTACCAGAGAGCCGTTCAGAGGAGTTTCGATTTCTTTACCTGTATAAGAAGCATCTACAGATACTTGATATACTTGTCTTGGTGCGCAACTGATGGACAGGCTCTCTGTTGCCATACCTCCCACACTATCAGCTACTTTGATGGTGAAGTTATCGGTACCGTCTGCGGTTGGTGTGCCGGTGATAGCACCAGTGGAGGAATCAAGCGACAGTCCAGCAGGTAGACTCCCAAAGCTTACTGACCAGGTATAAGGACCTGTACCGCCGATGGCCGCCAGGATCTGTGAATAGGCAACGCCAACTTCGCCATCGGGAAGTGAGGCAGTGGTAATGGTGGGTGCTGAATTGATGGTGATGGACGGACTGGCTGTTGCGCTGGTTCCATTGTTACCGGTTACCTTGACGGTGAAGCTGGAGGTGCCGGTTGTGGTTGGTGTGCCGGTGATAGCGCCTGAGGAGGAATTTAGCATTGCCCACGACGGCAGACTCCCAGAGATTACTGACCAAGTGTAAGGAGTGCTGCCGCCGATGGCCGACAGGATCTGTGAATAGGCAACGCCAACTTCGCCATCGGGAAGTGAGGCAGTGGTAATGGTGGGTGCTGTGTTGCCGCAAGCAGCCAACACCACCAGCAGCAACGACGATAGCGCCACTGCTGCTGCAACCAAGAGGACAGATATTTTTCTGTGACACATGATAGACACCTCCAAAATTGATCTGTGTCTTCACTATTTGGGTTCGAATCTGGGGCCACACTATTCAGGGATTACCATCGGAGACGGGAGAAGGGTAAACAAACACAAATGGTAATCACATAGCGAGGTACCTGACTGCCATTTAGACCTGAGAAATAGGCAGCAGAAGCTTCCATTTCCCCCTTCTTGTCAGTCCTAGGACAAGGTGAGCTGCCACAAGACATTATGCACCTCCGAAATCCGCGCAAATTATATCAGATGATGATCTGTCACTGTCAATAGGCCATTCAAGGATGATTGCACATGTGAATCTCGCCCAAGCTGGGACAGTTCGTTCGGAGAAACGCTGGGGAAGGCTAATAAACCGATTCAACAACGTATGGTGGAGAATCTTACCAAGGCTGACCTCGAATTTGGCAAGCGTGTAGCTAACGGGTTAAACTCTAACCAAAGACCAAGGGGCGGAGTCACTACTAAATATATGAATTAAAGCAGGGTTAACCCTGCTTTGTCTTATTGCTACCTTAAGTAGTTCATATGTTTTCAGCCTACTTCGATCGCACTTTCTGACGCATTTTTGCTCCGCTGAACAGGCCTGCTTTTTAATGAACGAAACGTCAAATCGTTCAGTCGGCTGTCAGAAGGGAATCCTTACGGCAAGGTTGAAAGCCAGCCCGTCTCAGACTTGGATTACGGTCTGGCCTTTTGGCAAGAGAGTGTGACCGCGAAAGCGTTTGGACGGCAAGCGTTATGACATCTTCCGGTGGCGCCACGGGGACTGAATCCGAACGGCCCGCGGATGCAAAATCATACTTGGGAGCGGGCACCTCTGGCGGTCGTAGTTTGTTGAGTGGTTAGACAGCCACATCATGATGAGCAGACAGAGACCTATGGCTCATCCACCACCTCGTTGCATAGCCCTGCGCTCCCGAGACTTCCTTTGCTGGAGAACGACCATACTCAATCTGCTTCCTACTATGCAATCGGGCGACTCAGTACACGATGACGATCCCAGCCATGGTCCCTTTCGGAATTGCCTCAAGTGATGCATCCGTTCCAATGGGATATATATCCCATCCTGCAGCAGCGACCATTTGAAAGACGTTGATACCAACGGCTTCCATAGAAGGCCTGGATCTGAAGTAGTGCCTGCAACTCTGCCCTTCCAAGGCCGCACAGGTGTTCTGCCCTGCGCACAGCGTATGCCGGCAAGACCCAGCAGCAAAACCAACGGCTAAATAGTAGCCATCATAGAAGGCCTGCGACTCGACCGTGCTGACGATTCCATAAATGTCGAGGTATGCGGCGATCAGGTCTTTGTACGCCTGCTCACTCGCTTCCATAATTCGGGTGGGGAGATCCTTGGTGAAGAATATGGCCTTGTGGTAGTCCTTTAGCATCTTTCGGAGTTCTTTCGGTTTCAGCGTGTGTGGTGGGCAATGAGCGCTTACCCCATAGGAAATGCATCTGGGAACCTGACATTTCAGAGTCACCCTCTCGTCGACCGGAATCTCACTGATACTAACGATCGTAGCTTTTGAGGCACCCGATCGTAGAGCTATCTCTTTGTAATTCTCCAAATCACGCCCACGCTTCGCCATGTCCACATCAAGCGTTACTCTTTGCGAAACTTTCCCCATGAGTTCCTCCTGTACTGCTTCAATCTCGTTTTCGGACAAAACGACCCTGCCAAGATGTTAGACCCCTGACCTCGATTTGGTCAACTGATTCACCCTGTTGACCTCCTTGCGCCTGGCGGCCGCTGCCTTGAGTTTCCTCTCCCGCTGAGCCAGTGGTGCCTCGGGATTGCCCCTGTATACCACTATTGAATTGAGTAGCAACCGTCCGCCACCAGGGCATGTCCAGTGCAGTAAGAGGCCGCGTCGGAGCAGAGCCAAACGATCGCATTGGCGATCTCATCGGGTTCGGCAAGCCGTCCGATCGGCGTCGCTGCCATCAACGCTTGGTAGATCTCCGGCATGTCCTTCATGACACGATCCAGTATGGCTGTCCGGGTATTCCCAGGACATATGGCATTGACTCGGATGTTGTTCTTGACGTACCCCAGCGCCGTTGACTTGGTCAGCCCGACGACGCCGTGCTTGCTGGCAACATAGGCGGGAACGTTCTGATGGGCCACCAACCCCATAGTCGATGCCGTATTGACAATGGCCCCACCCCCCTGCTTCAGCATTTGCGGAATCTGATACTTCATCCCCAGAAACACCCCAGTCAGATTGATGGCAATCACCCGATCCCAATTTTGCTTGGAGCAGTCCGCCGTCAAGGCCGTGTCCCCGTCAATTCCAGCATTGTTCACAGCGCACTCCAGCCGGCCATACCTCTCCACCGTTTTCTTAACCAGCGTTTCAACATCAGTCTCTTGTGAGACGTCGGCCTTGACAAAGATGGCCTCGCCTCCAGCCTTTTGGATCATGCGAACCGTCTCTGGACCCTCCCTCACCGCGATATCCGCAACGACGACCTTTGCTCCTTCTCTAGCAAAGGCAAGGGCTGTAGCCCGTCCAATCCCTGAGGCTGCTCCGGTAACCAAACCCACCTTTCTATCTAGTCTGCCCATGTTTAGTACCCTCCCTTATTTACACCAGGCTGTTCAATCTTGCCTCAGCTTCAAAATCAGATTTGCGTTTGCTGCTCCCAACTCCTTGCCATATGGCAAAGAGCTACAGGAGTAGTTGGTGACATCCAGGCCTTGATGGGTTGGTGCCACGCCCTCTTTACTCCTCTATGAGGAGCTAATCGGTAATCCTTACCAGAGCCTGCTTCTTGGCACTACATTCCACGATAACAATGTAGTCTACTAAGTAGCGTTTACTCTGGCTGAAGCCCCACTCCGGTAGTAGCCCTTCCACATATCACTCGTAGTCTTGTAATTTATGGCGGCATCAAAGAAGGTTTGACCGATGAAATTCTCCGTCCCCACTAGTCCTCTATTCCGGTAGCGCGTTTAGCTTTGCTTTTGCACCTTTCAAAGTCGTATTCCATGGCCAGCAGGCCTTTGAACGACAGCGAAGATCCTCCTCCGCTGATACACATGCCGTGATACCACCCGGCAAACTCAGAGGCCGTCAGGTCTTCCATAAGCTTAAAAGCGCGTACTCTGTGCTCCGTTGGCACCCCTTCCCTTCCCTGATAGTATTTCTCCAGATACTTTCCCGTTACGGGGCTTCTATAGTCTTTCTCTGACGCCATGGTGGACACCAACCCACCGGCCGTGTCCTGCATGAAGTAGCGATCCTCGCCCAGCCTCTTAGCCGCGTAGACTTTCCCCGCAGCCCCAGGAGATAGCTTGGGGACATACGCCCCTGACTCGTGTTTCCAGCCCTCCACCGCAGCCGCCACGGCACAACAACGTGTCATCTCTGCGCCCATAGCCATCTCAGACAGGTTATCTACTATGATGGGCGCATTCCCCACACCGTTGTAATCGGCGACCAGGGCTGTAGCTCCAATGGATAAATCCATGTTGGCCCAACGGCACATGCACTTGTGCCACAGATGAGAAGCAGCTAGTATCGGCCCAAAGGTCACAATCCACTCGCACTCACCGCACATGAAGACCCTCTCCCAGGGCACAAACACGTCGTCGAAAATGATCAATGACTCCACATGACCGCCAAATTTCGAGCTAAGCGGGTTCTCTATCTCCTTGGCTTCCCTGGGCGCATGAGCGGCTCTACATATGAAAGTTATTCCTTTGGTATCCACCGGAGTGAAGAATCCAACAAAGTACTCAGGCGAAAGCTCCATCTCCACAACGCACAACATATTGGTGTACGGTGCAGCCGTGGCATGGGCTTTTGCCCCTCTGACCACAATGCCGTCCTTTGTCTTTTCAACTACGTGCAAATACATATCCGGGTCTACCTGCTCACCCGACCCCTTGCTTCGATCCCCCTTGGGACTTACCAGCCCACCCCCTATTATCCAGTCGTTCCGCTGGGCCTCCTTCACAATCTCAACAACGTTCCGGTGATAACTGGTGTTGTAGTTCTTATCAATGTCATAGCTGACAGCCCAGGCAGCGTGCAAAAGGTCACTGGTGACGCACCTGTAGACACACGGGCACAGGTATTCTCCCATTGCTTTCATCAGGTTAATCTTGGCTAGGGCATCCCGCTTGCCCTCCATTATGTGAGTCCAGCGGCTGATCTCCCCATTGATGATGGGAGACTTCACCCTCGACAAGTCCAGGTACTTGGAATCGTTTGCCAGATCATATGTCACCGCGGCAGAGTTTATACCTACTTTGAAAGCAGGATGGTCAACGATGTTTTCTATCTGCTCTCCTTCCATGTAGACCTTGGGCCTTTGCTTCCTCAGGCTTTGAATGTATTCTTCACGAGTTCGTACTGCCACTATGTTACCTCCTTCTCTGGTTTCCCATGCTTTGGCACCTGGCTGGCCTTCTTTGGCCATGGTACCCCAGCGTTCCTCTTATTCGGAATCTCCGATATCAATTGAGGACAGCGACGTAACGCGATTCCATCGCCTTATGTGCCTATTGATAAACGTCGGTCCCTTTGCCAGTCAAGCCTTGGAGAATCGTTGCAAACTGGCTGATGCTCGTCTTCTCATGCCTATCGCATCAACTTGTCTGTTCTGCCACAATTGAACCGGCTGATGCGAAGCGGCTCTAGGGGACGAGATCAGATAGAGAGGTGTATTCTGGAGGTAGAAGACAATGGACATCAAGTTCACTGCTTGCACCCCAGCAGACTTCAAGATAAAGACTCTTTACGAAGACTTCTACAAACTGAACAAGATCGATTTCAATGCCGAGTATCAACGATCTGAAGTCTGGAGGCTGCCCAAGAAACAACTCCTTCTTGATTCCATACTGAGGAATTTTGACATATCCAAGATCTTCCTGCGTCAGCTTGTTGACGGCAGATATGAATGCCTTGACGGACAGCAGAGGCTCAAGGCGATATTTGGCTATCTTGAGGACGAATTCAGCCTCTCTGGTAAAGAAACCCCAGAGGTGGTCCGAAGAGATTCAGCGAACTTGGCAACGAATTGCAGTGGAGAATCTAGAGTTACGCAATCTATGCGACGTTGGTTCACAACGTGGACGACCCAACAACCTGTAGGATCTTTCTTCGACTTCAGAAAGGCATGCCTCTAAACTCAGCTGAAAAGCTAAATGCCAATCTCCGAGAGGTCAGAGACGTAGTCTTCGAACTCTCGAAACATAAGTTCTTTTCGCTATCTGGGCTTCCTGAGTATCGGTTCTTTCGCCGATACGTGGCTGCGCAGATTATGCTATTAGAATCAAAGGGTGGACCCTCAAATGCTAAATTCCCGAATCTACGGGCCATGTACCAAAGTCCAGCTGGCGACCTCAAGACAGAATCGGTCAGGAAGATCCTGAACTATCTCGTAAAGGAGTCCGGGGTATCTGCTTCATCCATCGTTAACAGTGCAGATTTCGTAACGCTGTTCATGTTGACCTCAAGACTAATGAAGGGTTACTCTCTGACAAACCATGCGGGATCCATAAGAGACTTTTACAATGAGTTTCTTCTGACTGTCGGGCAGACATCCTCCGCGCAGTCCGAGAAAGACTTGCCTTTCTGGAACTACAAGACATGGCGGAAGACCTCTGCTGATTCCAAAGCCTCCATAGAACAGCGACTTCGCATTATGATTACAGAGTTTCATAAGACTTACCCCGACCTTCCCCAGAAAGATCCTCAGCGAGAATTTGACTATTGGCAGAGGTTAGCTATCTTCGACAAAGCCAAGGGCTGCTGCCAAGGCAGTTGTCCTCCTGGAACCTACATCAGGTTCGAAGAAGGGCAGTATCATCATGTGAAACGGTGGATAGATGGCGGAACAACCACCGTTGAAAACGGTCAATCTCTCTGCGCAGCATGCCACCAACGGGTTCATGCTGGCGGGACGGAGGAATAGTCCCTAAGATCGGCACTGCACAATAAAGGACATTCCCTCCTCTTTAGAGTGCTTCGAAAACCAAGTCCTTGTGGAGCGAGTAGTTTGATGGAAATTTGGGCATATGTGGCGACGGAAGTACCCTTTTGGAACAGGCTCAACAGTACTCAGCGTTTCCCGGACCGAACTGTTCCACTTTCGCTGAGATTCACATGCTACAGGCGAGAAGGGACTATAGTATAATAGAACCGCCAGGGAGCAGGGCAGTGGGCACTGACGTGCCTGATACCTCTGAAGGCCCAACTGTCCCACTTTTGTACAGCCAGCTGACATGGGGGATGTCGATGTGACCAATTCATCCAGGGTAAGCAGCAATCAGCCGGTCATTATTGCACAGGGCCTGCGCAAGAGTTTTGGAACGGTGACAGCACTCGACGGGGTTGACCTTGCTGTGCACTCGGGGACAGTGATGGCGCTGCTGGGTCCCAATGGGTCAGGCAAGACGACGTTCATACGCATCTTCACTACGCTGTCGCAACCGGATGCTGGCAAAGCGATCATAGCATGTCACGACGTTGTTGGGGAACCAGCCGCTGTACGCTCGCTCATCGGGTTGGCAGGCCAGTATCCTGCCGTCGACGAGATTCTTACAGGCCAGGAGAATCTGGAGATGGTTGGCCGCCTGTATCACCTTGGCAGGGTAGAGGCGCGCCTCCGGGCTTCAGAGCTATTGGAGCAGTTTGGACTCGCAAACGTCGCTAAAAGGAGAGTGAGGACATACTCGGGTGGAATGCGCCGTCGTCTCGACCTTGCGGCCAGCCTCGTCGCCAGCCCGGCCATATTGTTTCTGGACGAACCGACGACCGGGTTGGATCCGGCGAGTCGTCTCAGCCTATGGGGCGCAATTCGCAATCTGGTGCAGGATGGGACCACGGTGTTCCTGACCACTCAATATCTGGAGGAAGTAGACCGTTTGGCCAACAGGATAGCCGTTCTCGATACTGGACGAATCATCCGTGAGGGCACTTCACGGGAACTCAAGGCCTGCTGCAGTGGCGATGTTCTGATACAGATACACGTCGCCGACCTGAGGCAAATGGCAACGGCAACAGAACTCCTGGGTGGGTTGGCTCCTGATAGCATGATGCGCACGGATCTGGAAACAGGTGAGATCAGTCTGCCTGCTGCAAGAGGAACGGCCATGTTGTCAGAAGTTGTCCGGGCGTTG
>JBGOXA010000274.1:0-3059 GCA_041478915.1 Dehalococcoidia bacterium | reverse complement strand
GTCTGCTCACTCTATTCATCTAATATAGTAGTATGGTGGGCCCGGCCCACCATACTACTATACTCTACAGCCTTGAATCATAGTTTTTGTATCCATCATATATCATTTAGCTAATTAGTCAAGGTGTTAGGCTCGCGTTGGACCATAAACGGGAGGATAGTATAGACTGTCAGCGGTAATGGGACACAAAAGGGGGCGGTAGGACCGGTGCCGCCCCAGGTTGTCCTTGTTCCCTATGTAGTGATATAATGGTGCGCAATTGAATATGGCACCAGGGGTGCCTGAGCGCGAGTCAGGGCTCAAATGGAGAGCAAGTCCGGCGAAAATCCGGTACAGTCCCGCCTACTGTGATAGTCAGAACGCCAGCCCCTGAGTCCCAGAAGGCCTCCGCGGAGAAGGGGGGTAGAAGTGTTATTCGAGCGTAGCGTTTTCCCCTTGCTCAGCAGAGCGAGGGGATTCTGTTTTTGTGGCCCCGAGACAGAGAGGAGATCCCCGTGAACGAACACGTTAGTCGGATACTGAAGGCCATCAAACCACTGGACAAGAAGATGATGGAGGCGGCTAGGGCCCGCCAGGACAGTTTGACCAAGCCACAGGGGAGTCTGGGGAGATTGGAAGAGTTGGCTATCAAGATCGCTGGCATCAGGGGGAAGATGCCGCTCGTGCTGGAGCATAAAGCCATCGTCACCATGGCTGCTGACCACGGCGTGGTAGCAGAAGGGGTCAGTGCTTATCCCCAGGAGGTTACCAGGCAGATGGTATACAACTTTCTACAGGGCGGCGCTGCCATTAACGTTCTGGCACGCCATATTGGAGCGCGGGTGGTAGTGGTTGATATGGGGGTGGCTTCCGGTTTTGATCCTCATCCTAATCTGGTGTGCAAGACCGTGGGCTTTGGCACCAGGAATATGTCAAAAGGGCCAGCTATGACGCGCCAGCAAGCTTTACAGGCCGTTTCAGCAGGTATCGAGATAGTAGAGGCTGAGGTTGCCCGGGGACTTGACATCGTAGGTACAGGTGACATGGGTATTGGTAATACTACCGCCAGCGCGGCTATCTGTGCTGCAATCATTGGCGAACCGGTGGAGCACATTGCTGGTAGGGGCACAGGTATCGATAATGAGCAACTGGCCCATAAGGCGGAGGTTATCCGCCAGGCTCTAGCGGTCAATCAACCGGACCCGAAAGACCCCCTGGATGTGCTGGCCAAGGTGGGTGGTTTTGAAATAGGTGGGCTGGTCGGACTCATGCTGGGCGCTGCGGCACACCGTATTCCTGTTGTTCTGGACGGGTTTAACACCGGGTCGGCCGCCCTTATTGCGGCTGGTCTGTCGCCCGGTATAAAGGACTACTTCATCGCGGCGCACAATTCGGCTGAGCGCGGGCATCGCAGGATGCTGAAACACCTGGGGTTGACTCCCCTTCTCGACCTGAAGATGCGCCTCGGCGAGGGCACTGGTGCTGCTCTGGGAATCTTTCTGGCTGAGGCGGCAGTGAAACTGTTGAACGAGATGGCAACCTTTGATGAGGCCAGGGTTTCCAAGAAAGGCTAGCGCCAAGACTAAATTCGAAGGAAGACTTTGGGATTTTTTACCAGCTTGAGATTCCTGACTATCATCCCCTGGCCCTGGCATCGGGAAGCCAGCCCGGAAGAGGTAGGACGGTCAGTCGTCTACTTTCCTCTGGTAGGGCTGTTTCTGGGGCTTGTCCTGGTGGGCTGCGACAAGCTGTTTGATCTCCGCCTGTCCACATCTTTAACCAATATCTTGCTAATCGTGGTTATGATTATCCTCACGGGGGCGCTGCACCTCGACGGTTTTATTGACACCTGCGATGGCGCCCTGGTGCGGAGCTCTCCTGGGGAAAGGCTGAGGATCATGGCCGACAGTCATGTCGGCAGTTTCGGGGTGGTGGCGGCTTGCTGTTTGATCTTGGTAAAATATGTAGCTCTGTCTGACGTGCCAGATGACATGAGGGTTTCTGCTCTGGTCATTATGCCCGTCCTGAGCCGCTGGTCGATGGTCTATGCTATTTCCGCCTTTCCTTACGCCAGGCAAGTCGGCACCGGGCAGGCCTTCAAAGAACAAGCCAACTGGCAGAGGATGGTCATAGCTACGTTGATTGCTGGGCTGATATCATTGGTGCTGGCCGGGTGGAGCGGCTTGGCCGTTATGGGTGCTCTTTGGCTGGTTGTTTTCGGAACAGCGACATTCTTGAGGCGTAGATTGGAAGGACTTACTGGTGACAGCTACGGTGCCCTCAATGAGCTGTCTGAGGTTCTGGTGCTTATTCTACTCCCCTTGCTAGCTGACGTGGTGAGCACCCATTTTATCGGGCCGTGGAAACTATTCGATTTTGTAAAATAATAACTGGAGGTATCGACATTTGACAAGATTGATGCTTGTGAGACATGGCAAAACAGAATGGAATGAGACTGGTCGCTACCAGGGATGTAGCGATACCTGTTTGAGCTCTACTGGGCGGGAAGAAGCTGAGGCAGCGAGGCAACGTCTGGCTGCTGAGAAGATCGACGTCATATATTGCAGCGACCTGGAGCGGGCGGTACGAACTGCTCAGATTATTGCTTCTGGGCGCGACGTAAGGTTGGTGACCTGCAAGGAGTTGCGGGAAATAGACTTTGGCGAGTTCGAGGGGCTGACCTTTGATGAAGTGGGCCAGCGCTACCCAGACAATGATTGGTGGACAGCCCGGGACGCCGCCCAGAAGCTTCCCCAGGGTGAGAGCGTCGGCCAGCTTGCGGCGCGGGTAGACCAGTTTATTGCCGCCTGTTTAAGGAAGCGTACCGACGAAGAAACGATACTGGTCGTGGCTCACGGCGGCTCGCTGAGAACATTGATATGCCGCTTGCTCGGTCTCGGCCTGGAGCACTGGTGGCAAATTGGCATAGATAGCGCCTCTCTGACCATAATGGAGACCTACCCCCGGGGGATGATGCTTTCTCTCCTGAATGACACTTGCCACCTGAAACATTTGAGGAAGGACAGTCCCTGGTGATGCGCCTAGCGGCTTCGTGGAGTGGAGGCAAGGATAGCTGTCTG
>JBGOXA010000204.1:0-3973 GCA_041478915.1 Dehalococcoidia bacterium | reverse complement strand
GTGGGGTGCGACCTTGGCTATCCACTACCACCCGCAGGGGCTGCCTCTCTGCTTGACCGCCCTCCCTCCCTGCCCTGGCGGTGAGCTGCGGGTCATCAGCGATTATGGTATCAACGCCCACCATGACAGCATCCATCTGGTAGCGCAGGCAGTGCACGTATCTTCTTGACTCCTCACCGCTGATCCACCTGGAGTCGCCAGTCCTGGTAGCGATCTTCCCATCGAGGCTCATGGCGAATTTACCCGTTACAAAGGGCACACCCGTTTTTATAAATTTGACATACGCCTCATTAAGCTCCTGTGCCTCCTGCTCATGCTCACCAAGGTAGGTTACTATCCTTGCTGCCTCTAGTTCCGCTTTCCCACGGCCGGAAACCTTCGGGTTGGGGTCGATCATGGCTAGATGGACCTCGGCAATGCCAGCGGCGATAATGGCCTGGGTGCAAGGAGGGGTACGACCTTGAAAACAGCACGGCTCGAGAGTAACGTACATTGTTGCCTGGCTGGCTTTTTCTCCCGCCTGCCGCAAGGCTACAACCTCTGCGTGGCGTGAGCCTGGCGGCTGGGTATATCCTTCTCCCACAACCACTCCATCCCTCACGATCGCCGCCCCTACCGCCGGGTTGGGGCTAGCATGCCCAAGGGCAAGCTTGGCTAAAGAGAGAGTATGCTGCATATAGTCCATCAGATACACGCTCCAAAATCACCAGGTCGGAATCTCGAATATTATAGAATGACTGCCAAACCTCGGCTAGACGAAAGGCTTTCAGTTGATTGGCCACTCCTTCCGACCCGTCTTGCTCCTAATCGACCTTCTAGATACGAAGGTATAACTTTCGAAAGGCACTTGTCAAGTTTCTTGGGAGGGGGCCAGACATGGGCACTGCCTCGGCTGGGTTGAAAGGCCTTGCTGCTGAGTTTATACTATGTTTGCTTCCCTGTGAAGGAAAGCCTTTGCAACTTCGCAGTGGAACGTGCCAGGTCTTTGGGT
Organism: Dehalococcoidia bacterium; assembly: GCA_041478915.1. Taxonomy (GTDB): domain Bacteria; phylum Chloroflexota; class Dehalococcoidia; order UBA2247; family RBG-13-53-26; genus VGOE01. The sequence goes on along the minus strand of JBGOXA010000204.1, from coordinate 2,982 downwards.
AGGATGTTCATGATACGAGGGATTAAACAGGCGAACCCAAAAAGCTAAGAGATGGGTCACTTGAGCATGGAGGATCAAAATGGGGGAGATTAAGAGCGCCTTTGAGAGAGCTGTGGAAAGGGTGGAGAAGCTGGAAAAGCCTTCAGAAGAGGAAGTGCTGAAGTGGAAGTACGTTCCTGAGGGGCAGAAGCTGGCTGCTGAGTATCTCAGAGAGGGGGGCAGCCTGGCGGCTGAGCTAGGCAAGCACCAGGAAAAGGTGAAGCGCTTCGTAATCATGGGGGCGGAAGAGATACTCCTGAGGAACATCGGCTTGCCGGTAAGCGATATTGTCAGGAAGAACAACAAGAAGGCCATGGAAGGCATTAAGGCTATTAAGGCAGACAAAGGTGCTATAGAGAACGTCTACAGCAAGATGAGACGGATTCTTGCCCACTACGAGAATGAGGGAGAACAACAGAGAAGACAGGCTTACGATGGTTTAAGGCAGGACTTCCAGGCGAGGATAGAGCAGGCGATGCGCCAGCAGAGTGGCGTGCCTCCAGGGGCGAGAGTCGAGGCAGAGGGCCATCCACAGTTTCAGGAGGAATGGCGCCACATCCTGGCTCAACTCGATTCTCAGTACCTCAAGCTACTCGACGAATACAAGCAGGAGATAACAAAAATACGCTAGAGATACTGCTCCTTCCTTGGTCGCATCCTGTCTTTTTCGTCTTGGATTTCTCTTCGGCAACGCGCTTTCATCTCTTCACCATTTGGGCCAATTGGGTTAATCTCCAAGCAGCACGTAGGGTGGGTGGAGTGAAACGGAACCCACCACCCGAAAAGCCGGCGCAGAGGGAAAAGGTGCCCGAATACCGTAGAGCTTGGCTAAAAGGGGGGACTTTCTTCTTTACTGTTGTCACCTACAGAAGGCGCCCCACTCTTGAGACAGAAGTTGCCATTGATTTGTTGATGAGATGCTTTCAAGTAGTTATGACGAGACTTCCCTTTACCATTGACGCCATGGTCATTTTGCCGGATCACATTCACTGTATCTGGACACTCCCTGATAATGATCTCGATTTCTCAATCAGGTGGAAGCAAATAAAGGCAATGTTCACCCACAACTATCCTGGAGACAGGCGGGAGAATATCTCAGATTCGATGCGCAAGAAGAACGAGAGGGGCATATGGCAAAGGAGGTTCTGGGAACACCGGATTCGAGACCAGGAGGACTTCAACCGACATTGCGATTACATCCACTATAACCCTGTCAAGCACGGTCTAGTAGATTTACCCATATGTTGGAGGCATAGCAGCCTCAGAAAATTAGTTGAAAAGGGTGTTTATCCTGAAAACTGGGGACACACGGTGGGAAGAGACCTCGTGGGGATGGATTTGGAATGAGATAATGGTGGGTTTCGCTACGCTGCACCCACCCTACTACTCTACAATTGTCCTCGGGAAGACTGACCCGTGTGAAACCACTACGGTTCCCAAAGGGGGAAAGCACCATGACTGAAGCTCAATGCGCTATTGTTGCCAGCGAGTTGGGGATTTCCGAAGTGCGGATTGGCCTGGATGTCTATCGTATGGGATAATAACGCAGCCCCCTCGGTTCGGATTCCGTTTCACCCAATGGGAGATTATGGTAGAATTTGCTGGGAGTTGAGATTTGGCGGAGAGGATTTTCATCGGTGTAGCCTGGCCTTATGCCAACGGCCCCTTGCACTTAGGGCATGTGGCTGGTTGCTATCTGCCGGCGGATATCTTTGCCCGCTACCATCGGGCAAAGGGCAACGAGGTGCTAATGGTCTCCGGAAGCGACCAACATGGTACTCCGATAACCATACGCGCTGAGCGGGAGGGCAAGACGCCACAAGAGATAGCAGCCAGGTTTCATCAGGAGTTCCTTAGTTCCTGGCAGAAGCTGGGCATTGACTTCGACCTGTTCACTAATACCGGCACCTCCAATCATGCTCGGGTAGTTCATGATTTCTTTCTCAAGTTGCTGGACAAGGGTTACATCTACCGGGCCAGCACGTCTCTGCCCTTCTGTCCCCGCTGCCAGCGTTACCTGCCCGATCGCTATTCGGAAGGCACTTGCCCTTACTGCGGTTCTGAGCGGGCAAGAGGTGATCAATGTGACAGATGTGGCAAACCTCTTAGCTATGGCGAGCTGGTTAACCCACATTGCATACTGTGTGGTAGCACGCCGGAGGCCAGAGATTCGGAGCACTTTTTTCTCCGCTTGAGTGCCTTCAGAGACGATCTGCTTCAGTGGGTGAGGCAACAGGGCCACTGGAGACGGAACGTGCTCCATTTCACCCTGCGCTATCTGGAGGAGGGGCTGAAAGACCGGGCTATTACTCGGGACATCGAGTGGGGCGTAGCAGTGCCGCAACCCGGATTTGAGCATAAGCGAATCTACGTCTGGTTCGAGGCTGTCATTGGCTACCTGTCAGCCAGCCAGGAGTGGGCCAAGCTTGGTGATAGAGAGGACAGATGGAGAGATTTCTGGCAGAAAGAAGCCAAAAGCTATTACTTCATTGGCAAGGACAACATTCCATTTCACACCATGGTCTGGCCGGCAATGCTCATGGGGTATGGGGGGCTGAACCTCCCCTATGATGTCCCAGCCAACGAGTTCCTCACACTGGAGAACAAGCAGCTTTCCACCAGCCGCGCCTGGGCTGTTTGGCTGCCGGACTACCTGGAACGCTATGACCCTGATCCGCTGCGTTACCTGATGGCAGCGAACATGCCCGAGACAGGGGACACCGACTTCTCGTGGCGAGAGTTTGTGCGCCGCAATAATGATGAACTGGTGGCTAATTACGGGAACCTGGCGCACCGTGCCCTGACCTTCACCCACCGCCACTTCGACGGGCGCGTACCTGTCCCTGGTGAGCTCGATGACGCCAGCAAAGCACTGTTGGACGAAGCAGAGTCCACCCTGAATTCAGTTGACGATTCCCTTTACCACTGTCATTTTAGAGAGGG
>JBGOXA010000041.1:0-9149 GCA_041478915.1 Dehalococcoidia bacterium | reverse complement strand
CGCTATCCGTCTTGCCTGCTGTCTGACAGTGGCGACCAACTTGCCAGAGTTTTCCTGGGCGACTCCCAGCCTGGCATGCACCAGGGAGCCATACCTAGTATCGGAGATAAACCAGTGCCCAGCCAGATTCTCTTTCATGGTAATGGCTTCCGTCGGGCATATGTGAGCGCAGAAGCCACAGTCCTCACAGGAGATAGCATCAACCTTGAAGTCTTTTATGGCCCTGAATCGGCAGAGTTCCTGGCATAGTCCGCAACTGGTGCACTTTTCTCCATCAATGGCAGCAACCTGCCCGCTCCAGAACTCATGCTTCTCCTGGATAGCCGGCTGAAGCAGAAGGTGAAGGTCGGCGGCATCAACATCGCAGTCAACCAGAACCTTGCTCTTCGCCAGGGCAGCGAAAGAGCCGACGATGCTGGTCTTGCCTGTGCCTCCCTTACCGCTCAAGACTACGACTTCTTTCATTTACGAGCTCCCAAATCCTGTCAAAAAGCCCTATGAAGCTTTCCTTCCACTGCGGCATTCCCTCAACCAGCGTTATTCCCCGAGAATAGAGCCGGGCAATCTCGGTATCCAGAGGAATGGTAAGTAGAGTTGGTATACCCTCTGTCAGGCAGTATCCCTCCACTTTCCCATTGCCTACCCCGGCACGGTTAATGACCACCCCACAGGGGACTTTAATCTCCTTTGCTGTCTCCACCGCCAGGACAAGGTCGTTAAGTCCGAAGGGAGTCGGCTCGGTTACTAGCAGACAAAAATCGCAACCCTTGATTGATTCCACCACCGGACATGATGTGCCTGGTGAGACGTCAATGATGACTATTCCGTCACGGTTAGCCTCTTCTTTCACCCTTCTGACAACTGGTGTCGGCATAGCCTCACCCACATTTAGCTTCCCGTGAGCAAAATCAACGCCATCTGAGTGTCCCCGCTCGACGACGCCAATTTCTCTTCCTTTCTCGCTAATAGCCTTTTCCGGGCAGAGATAGCTACAGGCACCGCAGCCGTGGCAGAGATGAGGAAAGACAAGAATGCTCTTGGGAAAAACGGCGATGGCGTGATAGGCGCATACCTCAGCGCACCTGCCACAGAAAGTGCACTTTTTCTCGTCTATCTCAGGAATAGGGATGCACACCGCTTCGCTCCTGGTGATAACTGGCTTTAAGAAGATATGGTCGTTAGGCTCCTCTACATCACAGTCAAGAAGCTGCACCCTATCTCTATCTTTCAGGGAAAGGGCAAGGCTGGTAGCCACTAGCGTCTTGCCGGTTCCCCCCTTGCCGCTGGCAACCGAGATAATCATTAAAACTCCGATATCAATCTTAACGATCCCTAGTCATGTTCCTTGAACATTTTGTCCTGCGTCGAGTCGTTCTTTCTCAGCCACTCAATGAGCATGGCAGCATGCTCCTTCTCCTCGTTCATATTGTGTGCCAGCAGTTGCTTTAGGGAGGCGTCCTCGGTGGCATCTATTCTCTCTTGATAGAAATCTATCGCCTCCAGCTCCTCTCGCAGGGATTTTCTGGCTCTTTCCAGGTCAACATGCTTGGGGTCAAGCTTCTCCAAAGGCTCAAAAAAACGGCATGGTACCCTCCTGTTCCTTCTTGACCACTTAGTCTCTATCTATTCTCTTACCATCCGGGTTCCGCACTTGGGACAACTCACAGTGTAGCATGGCGTTCCCACCCTGTGGGGCACCTTTTCCCCACAACTGGGGCAGACACAGTAACCACCGGGACCAGCCCCGGGTTGGTTGCCTCTCATCCGGCCACCCCTCTGACCCCGTCCAGTCGGTGGTCCGGTGCCATCTCCTCTGGGCATAACTACACCTCCGAAGAAAATTTAGCTTTTATCTCCAGCCCATGCCTCTACCACGACCCATTCCTCATACCCATACCAAAATGGTCACTAACATTGGGCTGGGAGCTGGCTTTGAGCTTGCCTGATTTGTAGCTCTGGATAGCGTCCCGCACCTTACCCGATACTCCGGTCACAACATTAATACCGGCAGTCGATAACACCTGGTAGGCATTGGGGCCACAGTTGCCCGTCAGCACAGCTTCTACACCTTTGCTGGCAATGGTCTGGGCAGTGGAGACCCCTGCTCCGCCTCCTGCCATGGCAGCGGAGTTCTCTAGAGCTTCAAACTGCATCGTCTCCGGGTCAACAATGATGAAATACTGACATCGCCCGAAGCGTGGGTCTACCTCAGCATCTAGGCTAGAGCCGGTCGCGGTAATCGCAATCTTCATGGCTTACTCCTTGCTTACAGTGCTCTGGGTTTTTCTAGCTCTCTGATGCGAACCTCAATTCGCTTCAGTTGCTCCCGCATGGCTTGTGCCTGTCTCTTCAGAACATCAAGCTCCTGTAATGGGATAACGCAATAACCCCCACCACCGTCCGTCATTGGCCCCATACCACGCGGGCCAGTACCATCAAATCCGGGCATAGCCGTCCTCCCTTTCCGGCTGACGATGGGTGCAAACATGGTACCGAATGCTTGCACCCAGGCATCAGCCTCCTGACAACGTATTCCTCATTTACTACTTTCCAGGTCACGTATCCCGGCTTCAACCCGGTTAAGCTCTGCCTTTATGGCCTCGGCCTGACTCTTCAAGAACTCAAGCTCCTGCTCAGGCATTAGCAGTGGCGTGTAGGGCATACCCCTGGGGCCATCGTAAGCTGGATACGATGCTGGGGCATAAGGAGCTCCTGTCCAGAGACCGGGATACCAGCATCGGGGCAATCCACCTCTACCCCTCCCCACATAAGGCCAAGGTGGAGAGCTTCCCCTGAAGCCAAGTCCCACGCCTCCTCTACCACCTGATCCTCGACCAAATCCGCACACCATTTTCCCACCTCCTTGTGTGTTCTTAGCCGTATTCAATCTCTTTCCTAATCTCTGCCTCTCCGGCAGCGTCGACCACCTCGGCCCCAGCCTAGACCAAGCGGTGGCGGCGCAATGTCTGACGTGTTACAGACTGGACAGAATTGCGGCGCACTGGTGGCAACCTCAAGGGGTAGCTCCCATTCATGCCCTCTGGCACACTTGAATCGTAACGGAGACATCTCAAAGTTGCCCCCTTCAATTCTTACCGCCTTACCATAAAGCAAAGCCTCCGCTATCTTCTGCCGGGCTGAGGCCAGCACCCGCTGAAAAGTCTGACGGGAAATGTTCATTTTTTCAGCGGCCTCTTCCTGCTCCAGTCTTTCCAGATCTCTGAGTCGCACCGCCTCCAATTCCTCCACCGATAGGCGAATCTCTTCTAGCAGCCGCATTGGAATGCCTGCTGGCTTGAAGTAGGTTGCCTCAGGCATTAGGGCAACTCTACGGCATATAGGCGGTCTACCCCTGCCCAAAGTCCTGCTCCGAAAGGTTCTGTACCACTGCTATTATGGGCGTATGCCCATAATTATCATAATACCTCAGCCGACAACTTGTCAAGGGGTTTTGCTCATGGTGGAGTGCTTACGGCTCTGTTGCAGCTACGTTGACAGCGGCCATCAGTAAAGGCCTCTATCCCACAAAAAGCCTGCCCATCTGGTAGATAAGGGTAGCTATTACCCAGCCCAGGATCAGGCTATAGCCTATGGCAAAAGCGCTCCATCTCCAGGATTGAGTTTCCCTCCCAGCTAGCTTAATTGATGACTTTCTTGACAACCAGCAGAGCCGCTGTTATCATTTAGGTGAGCCTAAACTTTAGGCATGCCTAAACCACAGGAGGATTGAAATGAGCAGAAGCACGGAAGAATATTTGGAGGCTTTATACAACCTCACACAAAATGGCAAAACGGCAAGCACCACTGAGATATCGAAACGCCTGAAGATTTCTCCGGCCAGCGTCACTGAAATGCTTAGAAAGCTGGCAGACGGCGGTTACTTAAACTACTCGCCTTATCAAGGAGTAACACTCACCCCGAAAGGTTTCATGATGGCTGAGAAGATGGCTCGTAAGCACAGATTACTAGAACGCTTCCTGCATGACATGCTGAAGATTGGAAATAGTAGGGTCCATGAACAAGCGTGTGAAATGGAGCACGCATTGTCGGATGAGACTGCCCGAGCTTTGTGTCAGGCTTTGGAATCGCCGGATAAATGCCCCGACGACGGCAAGCTTATTCCACCGTGTGACCTTGGTTTCTCCAGTTGTGATGAGTGTCGAAAGTGGGGCGGAAAAAATCTGGAGAAAGTGGGCCGCAGAAAGGCAAATATGGTCTCGGTGACTGATTTAAAGGAAAATCAGGAGGGCACGATAGCCTTCATCAGAGGAGATAATAAGGTTCTGCGGAGACTTCTGGACCTGGGTTTGACACCCGGAACCAAGATATGCGTCAGCCGAGTGGCTCCGCTCAAGGGACCGGTGGAGATCGCAGCGAGAGGCTCAAGACTTGCTCTTGGCGAAGAGATAGCGTGCAACGTTTTCGTCGAGAGAACCACGAATGACCTGGGAGAATAGCAGTTGGCCAGAATTCCGTCGTGCCATGCCACTACGAAGAAGGAAAATAAGAATAACAACGGGAAACACCTGACCATTGCCCTGGCAGGCAATGCCAATGTGGGCAAGAGTGTAATCTTTAACCAGTTGACGGGTTCGCATCAGACTATTGGCAACTGGCCCGGGAAGACCGTGGAAAGCGCTAAGGGTGTCCTGCATTTTGATGGTTATGAGGCTACTATCGTAGACCTGCCCGGAATCTATTCTTTATCTACCTTCTCGTTGGAAGAGCTGGTCACTAGAGACTACATAGCTCGCGAAAAGCCCGATGTCATTATCGATGTTATTGGCGCGCCTGTTCTTGAACGAAATCTGTTTTTCACCCTGCAACTGATGGAGATGGATGTGCCCTTGGTCGTTTGCCTCAATCAGATGGATATTGCTAAAGGGAAAGGGCTAATTATCGATGTCGGGAGGCTGGAAGGGTGGCTCGGCGTGCCGGTCATACCAACTATAGCCTCAAGAGGCAAGGGAGTACGTGAGCTGATTGAGAAGGCCATTGAAGTTGCCCGACAGAAACAAGAATCGACTGATAGCAAGGACAAATCCAGTAATAACGGGGAAGCTGGCATCAAAGAAAAGAGAGGGCATGACCATCATTGGCATGGAGCTAAATTCGGTGATGGCATGGAAGCCCACACGGAGGAAAACAGAGGGCACCATCATCGCCACCGGCATGGGACCAGATTCGGTGACAGAGTGGAAGAGCGCGTAGAAGAGCTAACCAGGTTAATCGACTCACAACAGCTTAACCTGGATTATCCTTCTCGTTGGGTGGCCATTAAGCTGCTTGAGGGTGATGCCGATGTTAAGCAATTGGTCAGCTCAAAGTCGGATAACTTGATTCGCGCATCCGAGACTCTGGCCAAGAAGATGGAAGAGGCCTATCAAGAACCGGGCTTCGCTGTGCTTGCATCAGAAAGGTATTTGTTGGCCAATCAGATTGCCCGAGATGTCCAGAGGCAGGAGACGGCAAAGCCCACGCTCATGGATAAGCTGGACCGGTTGGCCACCCAGAGAGTGTTTGGGTATATTGTCACATTCGCCGTGATAGGCGGGTTGCTTCTCTGGACATTGACGGTAGGCGACTTTCTGTCGGGCTTGCTGTCCCACGCCTTCAGCTTTTTTCATCCGGTAGACCCGCAAGTAAGCGGGGCAACTTGGAGTATTGTCTGGAATGGCATGTTCGGCGGTCTGGTGGCTGGGGTTACCCTGGTGATACCTTTCGTCGTTCCCTTCTATCTGATGTTAGCCATAATGGAGGATTCTGGCATCCTGAGCAGAGTTGCCTTCATGATGGACAGTGCGATGCATCAGATGGGACTGCACGGTAAAGCGATCATCCCATTGATCCTTGGCTACGGCTGTAATGTTCCTGCTATTTATACCACCAGGATCATGGGAACAAGGCGGGAGCGGTTGCTGGCATCGTTCGCCATCACCTTTGCTCCATGTTCGGCCAGGACAATAGTAATTTTGGGTCTGGTGGCCGCATTTGTTGGTATGGGATGGGCGCTGGCACTCTATGCTGTTGATCTGTTGATTATGTTCGTGGCAGTCAAAGTGGCTTTGAGGGTGATCCCAGGTGAAGTGCCTGGACTGATAATGGAGATGCATTCGTTTAAAGTTCCCTCCTCCTCCGTCGTGGCAAAACAGACATGGTCACGAACCAAGTCATTAATATATTTGGTTTTCCCAATGTATATGGTCGGTACCACAATCGTTCAGGGACTATATGCATTTGGTGCGCTCGGACCTATAAACAATAGTCTGTCGTTTCTTACGGTGGGATGGCTGGGTCTGCCTGCCATCGCGGGAATACTGCTGATATTTGGTGCCGTTAGAAAGGAGCTGATACTCCTCACGCTGGTGGCAATCTATGGCACGAACCTGGCGCTTGTTCTTACTCCCGCCCAGCTTATAGTACTGGCATTAGTAGGCATGCTGTATCTACCTTGTATCGCCACTATAGGCATTCTTGTCAAGGAGTTTAGCTGGAAGGCTGCGGTTGCGATATCGGCAGCCAACCTGGCCTCAGCCATACTGATCGGGGGTATTGCGGCGAGGGTACTCGCTCTGGTCTCTTGAGAGGCACATCCGATAAGAACATGGTTTTGACCAAACCTAATCAAAAGGTCAAACGGCTCAGCTTCAACATTACCTCCTCTAATACCTTTTGCCACCTATGCCCGAGGAGTCTCAAGTCTAGCTGCACCTGTGTGGTGCCTACTTTGATCCCAGGCCGAGCTTGCTCTAAATGTTTGTAATCGAATTTGCGCCCCTCAATAAACTTGATCATCACTTGCTTCCCTTCCACAGAGATAGACTGTATCCCCGCCTGAGCAGCCAAGACTCGCAGGCTTACCACGTAGAGCAGGTTCTCGGCCTCTGCTGGTAAGCTTCCAAACCTGTCCCTCAGCTCTCCCTTCATCTGACTTACCTCCTCCCCCGTCCTCGCCTTTGCCAGGCGTTGATACATGGTTAGCCTAACGGTGGGGTCAGCTACATAGTCTTCAGGAAGGTAGGCCGAAAGTGGCAGGTCTATCGTCGGCGAAGGTTCAAGAGCGGCGTCCATGGCCGCGCCGGGCGCTACCGGCTGCCCTGCCTTTAGTTCCTTTACCGCCTCTGACAGCAACTGGCAATAGAGGTCAAAGCCCACGGCAGCAATGTAGCCGCTCTGCTCCGGGCCAAGCAGGTTGCCCGCTCCCCGGATCTCCAGGTCCTTCAGAGCGATGCGAAAGCCAGCCCCCAGCTCGGTAGCCTCAAAGATAGTCTGGAGTCTCTTGGCCGCAGCCGGAGTCAAACGTTTTCCCTTACCATAGAAGAAATAGGCATACGCTCGGTTATTGCCCCGCCCAACCCTGCCCCGCAGTTGGTACAACTGCGCCAGCCCTAGCTTATCAGCGTCATTGACTATCAGCGTATTCACATTCGGTATATCCAGCCCAGACTCGATAATAGTGGTGCATACCAGGACATCCACCCTGCCCTGGGTGAAATCGAGCATGGCCTTCTCCAGTTTGTCCTCCGACATCTGGCCATGGGCGATGGCTATCATCGCTTCGGGGACAAGCTCCTCCAGCCTGCGGGTAACACGGACAATGCTATTGACCCGATTGTGCACAAAGAAGACCTGACCGTCTCGCTCCAGCTCACGAACAATGGCTTCCCGAATCAGAGGCTCATTGTAACCAGCCACATGGGTCTTGATCGGCAGCCTGTCCTCAGGCGGGGTTTCCATGGTGCTCATATCTCGCACCCCTACGAGGGACATGTGCAGGGTGCGGGGGATGGGGGTGGCACTCAAGGTAAGCACGTCTACCTCTGTGCGCATCTGCTTCAGGCGTTCCTTATGACTGACGCCAAACCTCTGCTCCTCGTCGATTATCACCAAGCCCAAGTCCTTGAAGGCCACGTCCTTTTGCAATAAGCGATGTGTACCAATACAAATGTCCACACTGCCTTCTCTTAGGCTCTCAAGAACAGATTGCTGCTCCCTCTCGGAGCGGAAGCGACTCAGCATCTCTACCTTTACCGGAAAAGCCGACAGCCTCTCACTGAAGGTGGTGAAATGCTGCTGCGCCAGCACTGTGGTCGGCACCAGCATAGCTACCTGTTTCCCGGCCATCACCGCCTTGAAGGCTGCCCTGAGGGCGACCTCCGTCTTACCGTAACCCACGTCGCCGCAGACCAGCCGATCCATGGGCTTAGGCTTTCCCATATCCTCTTTCACCTGCCCCACCACCTCGATCTGGTCTGGGGTCTCCACATAGGGGAAGGAGGCCTCCATCTCATGCTGCCAGGGAGTGTCAGCGGAGAAGGCAAAACCAGGAGCAACCTCCCGTGATGCGTACAGGCGGAGCAATTCCCCGGCCATTTCTCTGGCCGATTCCTTCACCCTCCGCTTGACCCGTTCCCATTCCTGAGTGCCCAGGCGGGTCAGCGCTGGTGGCTCCGCCGCTGAACCGATATAGCGATTGACACGGTCTGCCTGGTCAATCGGCACATAAAGCTTGTCACCGGCAGCATACTCCAGGGCCAGATACTCCCTTTGTGCTCCATCAACTGTGAGCTTGGTCATGCCTCTGAATCGGGCAATGCCATGCTCCACATGCACCGCATAGTCGCCGGGCGACAGGTCAGGAAGGAACCCTTTGTGGTGCACCGGCCGTGGCCTTCTGAGCCGCGGTTGCTTCACAAAGCCGAATATCTCAGCATCGGTAAACAGAACCAACTGCTTCCCCATGCTCCAACCCTCAGCCAGAGAGCCTTGCACCAGGGCCAGCGAGCCAGCAGCAGGAGATTCCTCAACACGAGAAAGTGGAGAAACAAAGATACCCCGCTCCTCGAGAAGCTCAGCCAGTCTGGCTGCTTGATGGGATACAATGACCACCCGACGTCCCCATCCCACCAGCTTCTCGGTTTCCGCCAGAAAGGGTTCCAGGCGGCCTCCGTAGCTCGGAGCCGGGCCAAAGGCGAGAGCGTGGGGTGCATCCTCCTCAGCGGACCATCTGGTTAGAATCAAACGTCGCCTCGCCCTCTCCAACCTGGCTTCCAGTTCAGGGTAGACTAGGTAGGGCACAGGAGAATTCCTATCTGGTTCATCCTCCTCCATCTGCGACTGACGCATCTGGCTGGCCCGGACGTCCAGAT
>JBGOXA010000316.1:0-2749 GCA_041478915.1 Dehalococcoidia bacterium | reverse complement strand
TTCAATCCACGGCCACCCTATTGCATGCCACGGCAACGCCGGACTGAAGATTATCCGCCCTCTGCTAGTACTTAGTTGCAGAAATGAGCGTCACATTGCTTCATAAAGTAAGACCCTTCGCTACACTCAGGGTGACAGCGTCCATAGATGTCATTCTGAACGCAGTGAAGAATCTCCACGCTCAAAGACCTCCCCACTCAAATCTTTCCATTCAGGATTCACAGACTGGATCAATGCCACTTTCTTCGCTCGTAGCCAACCCTTGATCTGCTTTTCTCTGCTGATGGCAGCCAGAACATCATCCGCCACTTCATAGTAGACCAGGCGCGTTAGATTGTATTTTCTGGTAAATCCTTCCTTCCTTCAGTTTGTTCTTGTGTTGGAGGATGCGTCTCTGAAGATCATTCGTTACCCCTGTGTAAAGCGTGCCCGACTTGTTAGTCAACATATAAACGTAGTATTGTCTCATGGTCACAATCTTACTCGACGAGAGTGAGACCCTTCTCCTTCCCTTCGGAAGGATCAGGGTGACAGTACATCAATGTCATTCTGAGGGGAGGCGTCAGGCAACCCGAAGAATCTCTGGGAGCGAGACTCTGAGCGTAGCGAAGAGTGACATGTCAGAAATTGCCTTGGCAAATGCATTGAAGCTCCTTGCTCTTTATGAAACATATTCATGCGACTGCACTTTAACCTATCCACTCCCCATCAGGACACCGTCACCGGGATGCGCACCTCGCCCTTGGCCGGAGCCGCAGCACGCAGGGCCGGCGGAAGCTCGTCGCCATGCTCTTGATAGGACTCCACAAGCTTGCGGGCTACATCCTGGGCTATCTCTACGGTCTCTGCGACCGTCCGCCCCTGGGCCACCAGGCCCGGCAACTCATCGCTGGTGGCCAGGAATCCCCCCTCCGGCAGTGCCTCTATATGGACTGACACCAGTATTTCCTTCATACCATCACCTCCGCTAACTGGGTAGTATCGTTGCCAAAGATGTCTATCACCTTGACCAGGATGCGGTATCCGCCCTGCTCTGTACAGGTGTGAGGATCGCTGATCAGGCGCAGCGTGAGGCTTTTATGGGTGACAGCTATGTTTGTCTGTCTCTCTTGCCTGGTATCAGCCATCTAGCTCTCCCCCTCGGACAATGCGTCCTCTCCAAACCCGCTGGCTGGGCTACACATTGCTATCAAGAACCACCTCTCAGGGGTTATTATAGCATGGTAGCACGGGTGCTGTTAGACGCAGTGGTAACAGTCCGCCAAAAGATGCGACGTCAAGCTAACCATTCTCCCAAAAACCTACCCAATGCCAAGTCACGAAATGAGTATTTGAGTAATGGTATGACGAGAGCCTCAATCATGCTACTCCAGTTCACTCGGCAGGACTGAGCGCTCCAACTTGTGGTTCGACGTGAGCCTCAGCAGCCAATTCTGGGGCAGCCTCACGGGCACGCAGCGATTTAACACGGCGCTGTGCGCACTGCACGTCTCAGGTCCCGCCAGTAGAAAAGCAATAGGTCATCTGAGACCACATGGACGTGTGATTGACTAGACCGATTTCTATTGGCTATAATCCAACAAGGGGCTGTCAGCCAAGCCATGCATCTGCGGCCTGAGATGCCTTGAGCATCATAAGGTTAAAGCTACGCACAATTTCGCCCACAAGACCGGCCAATCCAAAAGGACTCGTATATCGAGTGGTCTGCTCTATAGAGGAATGGTCATAATGAGGCCATGGAGTTAGGGAGGCGATAGAAAGACCGGGGAACAGCAAGGCATCCTGCAAGGAAGATTACTTTCTGGTCCTATGCAAAGAACAGCCGCTACAGACGTTGACAGGGGTGCTACAATCTGTATAGATACCATTAACCTGAAGGAGGGCAAATGTATCAGCACATCGTGGTTCCTTTGGACGGCTCTAATCTGGCAGAGGTTGCGCTTCCCCATATGCAGCAGATCGCCAAGGGCTGTGGCACAGAAGAGGTGACACTAGTACGTGCCATCAAACAGACCAAAGGCTACAAGCGCGTAACCGACTACAGCAAGGCGGTGGGTACCACACCAACGACCCAACCCCAAGGCGGAAAGGAGAGGAAAGCCGAGGAATATCTCAGCGTAATCGCAAAGAAGCTGCAAGACGAAGGAATCAAGGTGCAGACAAAGGTACTACTTGGAAAGCCAGCTCAGGCTATCATCTTCTATGCAGCGCACAATCCTTGTGACCTCATTGTTATGGCAACTCATGCGCGGTCTGGTTTCAGTAGATTGATTCGCCGCAGTGTTGCCAACAAGATCGTCAGAGCTAGTATCGCCCCAGTCCTGATGGTGAGGGGCCCAGGCTCTGTGCCCGGCGTATAGTCGACCAAGACCCATTTGACTATTCTAGAAATCTAGGTGCCAAGACTCTTGGCGCATCGGAGAGATATTTGCCTAGAGTCATTTTCTTGACACTCCATCACAAGACATGCTCCAAGACCAAGTCCTTTTGGAGAGGGTGCCTTCTGCCTTGTGGTTCGACGTGAGCCACGGCAGCCAATTCTGGGGCAGCGTCAGGCGCACGCAGCGATTTAAGTGGTAACCGGTTCATGGTATTGTGTCCGGCCCATTTCAATCCACGGCCACCCTATTGCATGCCACGGCAACGCCGGACTGAAGATTATCCGCCCTCTGCTAGTACTTAGTTGCAGAAATGAGCGTCACATTGCTTCATAAAGTAAGACCCTTCGCTACACTCAGGGTGACAGCGT
>JBGOXA010000259.1:0-3231 GCA_041478915.1 Dehalococcoidia bacterium | reverse complement strand
TCTTCTTGACCATGTCAGCCGTCACCTCGACTCCCAGATGCACATCCACGCCAAGGAGTTTCATCTGATGGGTGAAATACCTGGGCAACTCCAAGAAACCGTCTCTCCCGGGAGCCTTGGCGGCTATCAATGTCTGCCCCCCCAACTCAGAGCCCCTGTCGTACAGAGAGACCTTGTGACCCCGCATGGCTAAGACTCTGGCTGCTTCCAGACCGGCAGGGCCTCCACCGATCACTACAACCTTCTTCTTCCTGGCTGCTGGCTCAACCTGTAGCCACCCCGGCTGGTTCTCTCGTGTCACTTCGGGATTAACAGAGCAGCGTATAGGCATCATGGCCGATGCATTCTTGATGCAGCCCTCGTTGCATCCCAGACACTTGCGGATCTCCTCCACCCTCCCCTCACGTGCCTTGTTGGGCAGCTCGGGATCGGCAATGGTAGCACGGCACATGTTCACGATATCTGCCTGGCCGCTGGCGATGATCTCCTCTGCTTGCACCGGGTCAATGATCCTGCCCCTGGCCATGACAGGGATCTTCACCACCTTCTTGATTTCTGCCCCAAGATACACAAACGAGTTCAGGGGGAAATACATGGTCTCCGCCATGCATTGAAGGGACCTGTAGGTTGAGGCGGTGACGTCCAAGAAGTCGATTTTCCCTGACTTCGTCAATATCTGGACCATGGTGAGCATGTCATCCAAAGTGTAGCCGCCCTCGGTAAACTCGTCACCGCTTATCCTCAAGCATACGGTATAGTCTTTACCCACTGCCGCTCTCACTGCATCGATTACATCGAGAGGAAACCGCAAGCGGTTTTCCAGGCTGCCGCCGTATTGGTCGGTCCTTGAGTTAAAGAAGGGCGACATGTACTGCTGGAGCATATATCCATGGCCAGCATAGATCTCGAACCCGTCGTAGCCTGCTTCACGACTGATCTTGGCGGCGAAGGCCCAGGCTTCGGTCAATTCCTTTACTTCATCAGCAGTCATCACATGGGGCATGCCCCAGTTCCGGGGAGACGGGAGCGGGGATGATGACCAGGTGGTCAGACCGATGACCCTGGGAAAGTCCTGAGCGCCCTGGTTCCCGCCCTGCACGATGATCTTGGCACCGAACTGGTGGACCAGATCCGCGGCCTTCTTGAGCTGAGGCACAGAATCCTTCTGGTTGAAGACGTTTGCCCCACAGCTCTTCTGGTGAAAGCCTAGTCCCTCCGTGATGATCAGGCCGATGCCCCCCTTTGCCTTCGCGGCCCAATACCAGGCCAGTTTATCGCCCGGCAGATTGGTATGCTCCTCGCGTATCCAGGTCCCGTGACCGGAGCTGGCAATTCGGTTTCTCAGGGTGATCGTGCCGACCTTCAGCGGCGAGAAAAGGTTTGGGAATTGTTGAGCCATTTCATCTTCCTTTCTGTCTGATGTTCGTTAACTCAGTCTCCTCCAGCCAACCCAGGCTTGGACATGAGTATCTTGGTCTTCTTGCGATCCTTCCGAAGGAGAAGCAATCTCTTGTAGTTCTTCTTAGATTGCTTCGTCGCCCTTCTGCGAAGGATTCCTCGCAACGACAAACAAACATCCGCATCCATGACTCTCTGGCTTCTCCTACAGTCCTATCGGGAACTTCCATTCCCCATAGACTCGCATTTGTACTTCGGCCATCTCCCCCAGGGTAACCTTCGATTGCGCTGCCTCCATTACCGCAGGATAGATGTTTTCACTGGTGCGCGTAACCTGCTCCAGTTTCTTCAGTGCCTGGGTAACCTGGCTATTGTCACGCTCCTTCTTGAACTTCTTCAGTTTCTCAATCTGGCGCCTCGGTGACTCTGGGTCCCATCTAAATATGGGCACTGTGTACGGTGCCTTCGCCAGACGGAATTTGTTCACACCAACAACATTGATCTCACCAGTTTCCACTTTGCGTTCATGCTCGAGCGTGGCCTCTTTATACTCTCTATGCACCCATCCAGAACTCATAGCTTTAGCCATTCCACCCATGTTCTCGATCTTCCGCACGTATTCCCAAGCACGCTTTTCCAACTCACTGGTGAGCGACTCAACATAGTAGGAACCACCGAGGGGATCTATGGTGTTGGTCACATTGGTTTCAAGACCAGCTATCTGCTCTGTTCTAATAGAGAGCAACATGGACTGGTCTGTGGGTAGGCAGATTCCCTCATCATATCCGTTGGCATGTATCGATTGGGCTCCGCCAAGAACGCCAGCCAGCACCTGAAAGGCAATGCGGATGATGTTGTTCAGAGGTTCTTGGGTCGTGTGCGTAGAACCAGCACTCTGGCAGTGTACACGGAAGAGCGCAGAGCGAGGGTCCGTGACCCCATACCTTTCCCTGACAATCTTGCACCACATGCGTCTGGCCGCTCTTAGCTTAGCTATTTCTTCGAAGAAGTCATTATGCAGACTAGTGTCAAAAGAGATGCGCTTTGTTAAGCGATCAAGAGGCACTCTACCTCGTCGTTTTGCTTCATCGACATACTGAATGGCGGTGGCCATAAGCATGCCCAACTCCTGGACTGCATTGAGGCCCATGTCGCGAGCATTGTAGGAGCCAAAAGAGACTGTGTTCCAATTTGGCGCATGCTCACAGCACCACTCCATGAAATCGACAGCGTACCTCACATATGCTTCCGGCGATACCTGGTTCACCAGGTCCAGCACACTCCAACTGAGCATGTCATTGACTGTGGTGCCCCGCAGTTGCTTCAGATCCAATTCTCTTCTCTCGGCCATGACAAAGTACATCGCTGTCACAAAATTGCCACAACGGTCAGCGATATATGTCGATGCTTTCTCTATAGGAAGACCTTCAAAGGTTGTTTCAACATCCTCCAGCGAGGATAGCGGTACACCGGCATGACCGATGTCAGCAGAAACCCTGGGATCATCAGCATCCATACCAGCCGCCGTGGAGATATCCGGCGCTATCGAGAACCCTGTCTGTCCCAGCGCATACTCTTCACGGTAGAGCTTGTTGGTTTCTTCCGGTGTGTTAAACCCGCTCAGGCGCCTTATGGTCCACAACTTGCCCCGATACATAGTGGGATAGACACCTCGGGTAAACGGCGGACGACCGGGAAGCCCGAGATCTCTATCATAATCGAGATCCCTCAAGTCTTCTGGAGTGTAGATATCCTTCACAGGGATTCCGGATGCCGAGACAAGCTGTTCCTTACTATCTCCCATAATGCCAACCTCCCATAAGATCAGAGTAG
>JBGOXA010000036.1:0-9648 GCA_041478915.1 Dehalococcoidia bacterium | reverse complement strand
GGAGGAAAGTTGTAATGATGCATGAAACGCTTGCTCTCCTCCAGGGTCAGCCCATCCAGCGTTTGCTCATCACCCGCCGAACCAAGGGTAACGATATTCAGCACCTGAGTCAGCCCCCGGCTGAACAAACCGGAGCCGTGGGTGCGGGGCAGGAGTCCCACTTCACACTTGATGGGACGAATATCCGTCAACTGTCGTCCATCGGGCCGAAGGCCTTTCTCCAATATACTAGCCCTTAGCTCTGCCTTTAGTCTGGCTTCAAAAACAGCAGAGATTTGGTCAGCAGGATAGCGCTCCCCTAGCTTCCCTATTAACTCTCTCTTCCAATCTGACAGTAATTCATCCCGTTCTATCTTGCCCTTGCCAATAAACTGGCTGAACTTGCCAGCAAGAGCCGCAGAGACAGCCGATTCCAGCTCAGGGTCAGGCTTGTCAATTGTAAACTCCACCTTGGCCTTGCCACAGGAGGCCCGGAGTCGCTCTTGCAGGGCGATAATCTGCTGGTTAGCCTGGTGTCCGAGTTTTATAGCCTCGAGAATAACTGCCTCGGGGGCCTCTTTAGCCCCGGCTTCTATCATTACCACTGCCTCTTTTGTACTGGCAACAACCAGATCGACGAGGCTTTCTTGAAGCTGGCTATAGGTGGGATTGAGCACGAACTCACTATCAATGTAGCCAACTCGAACAATGCCCACCGGCCCCTCAAAGGGAATCTCCGACAGGGTAAGAGCGGTGGAGGCACCTACAGCGGCTAACACCTCGGGAGAATTCTCCTGATCTGCCGAGAGAACGGTAATGATGATCTGTATCTCTTGCCGAAGCCCTTTAGGGAAAAGAGGACGAAGGAGACGGTCAGTCAGGCGACTGGAGAGGACTGCCTGCTGACCGGGCCGCCCTTCCCTTCGAAAGAATCCCCCCGGTATCTTGCCAGCCGCGTAGAGCCTTTCTTCATAGTCTACGGTTAACGGGAAAAAAGTGGCTCCCTCTCTTGGTTCCTTAGCCATACAAACTGTTACCAGCACCACCGTATCGCCATAGCTCACCGTAACAGCGCTACCCGCCTGTGCAGCTAACTCCCCTGTCTTCAGTGCGAGTGTCTTTTGACCTATCGGAATATCAACTAGGTGCAGCATGTTAGAATGATCCTCCTACCAGGATGCCAGGTGCACAACCTTCAGAAGGCGCCGGCGGTGACTATTTCCGCAGACCAAGCCTCTCTATAAGATCACGGTAGCGCCCCACATCCTCCCTCTTCAAATAAGCGAGCAGCCGTTTCCGCTGCCCTACCAGCATCAGCAGGCCCCGTTGAGAATGATGGTCTTCGCGATGTACTTTCAGGTGCTCAGTCAACTGGTTTATCCTCTCCGTTAGGAGAGCAACCTGAACCGCGCTAGACCCAGTATCTTTCTCATGAAGCCTAAACTGCTCTACAATGGCTCCCTTTTTCTCCTTCTCCAATTTGAGCTCCAATTCGCTTTTGTTTATTCAACCTTATAACAGTAACGGTTAATTATAACAACCACCTGGGCAAGGTGCAAACCAGGTGTCAACTCGGTATCTGCCAAAGTTGCCTTTTCAAAGCATCAATGCTAGAATTCATGCCGAAGGAGGGGCGACATGGCAAAGCTACCAGAAGAAGCCAAGAAAATGATCTCGCGGGTTATACCCGCTTTTGTAGCCACGGCAAGCAAGAATGGCAAACCGAATGTCTCACCCAAAGGGTCTTTCCGAGTGCTCGATGACGAGCATGTCGTCTTCGCCGAGATGGCATCCCCACAGACCATTGCCAACATCAGGGAGAATCCGCAGGTCTCGGTCCTGGTCTTTGACCCAGACACCTGGGGAGGCTGCCGCGTCAGTGGAAAAGCACAAATAATCGAGTCTGGTGAGCTGTTGGACTCCTTCAAGGCCCAGTTCGCCCCGATGAAAATGGAGGTCCACTCCGTGGTCAAGGTAAAAGTTGAACACACGGCGATTATGCCCCCCATGAAAGCAGGGGCAAAGAAGTAATGGACTTCCGATTTTCTGAGAAGGAAGAGGCACTTCGGGCAGAGGTCCGTCAGTTTTGCCAGAAAGAGCCTCCAGAAAGCTTCCCCTGCGAAATCGAAGATGAGGGTTACGGTTTCGGCGGATGGTCTCGCGCCTTTACGCGGAGGTTGGGGGAAAAGGGATGGCTGGGCATAGCCTGGCCCAAAGAGTACGGGGGGCTGGGGCGCTCGGTCATGGAGCGCTTTGTCGCCGCCGAAGAACTGGCTTACCATAGAGCACCTCAATACGGGCACCTGTTTGGCGATGCTGTCGGGGCAGGCATCGTGGCCCATGGCACCGAAGAGCAAAAGAGAGAGTTTCTCCCGAAGATGGCCAAGGGAGAGGTACTTTGGTCTACCGGGCTAAGCGAACCGGGAGCAGGCTCTGACTTACTAAACACAGCGACACGCGCCGTAAAAGACAGCGACGACTACATCCTCAATGGGCAGAAGATATGGCCTACTGGTGCCCACATCGCGGAGTGGAGCCTAGTTCTGGCAAGGACGGATCCGGATGCCCCTAAAGCGAGAGGGCTGAGCACCTTCCTGGTAGACGTGAGAAGTCCAGGGGTAACCGTCAACCCCATCATAGATATGGCTGGATGCAAGTCTTTCAATGAGATATTCCTTGAGGACGTTCGTGTTCCCAAGAGATATCTTCTTGGACAGGAGAACCGGGGTCTGCCCCTCGTGTTTGAATGCCTGGAAGGAGATAGATTCTGGGGCAGATGCTTGAGGCACGCTGGAAGCAGGAAAGACCTGGAAGAACTGGTGGAATATGTTAACGAAGCCAAGTACGACGGCCGGAGCTTGAATGAGAATCAGGTGTTGCGGGACGCGCTGGCGGAGATAGCCGTCGAGCTTGAGGTGAGCCGCATGCTTAACTACAAGGCTGCCTGGCTGCTGAACAAGGGAGCTAGCATCAGTTGCGAGTCCTCCGTAGTCAAGGTCTTTGCCGACGAACTGGGGCAGCGCATTGCCAACGTAGGGCTACAAATCCTGGGGCCACAGGTGCAGCTAAGGGATAACTCCAAGTGGGCCTCCTTGAGAAGAAGGTTTACGTTCCTATACAATTTCAACAGGGGTCTGAGCCTGGCGGGCGGCACCTCCGAGATTCAAAGAAACACCATAGCGCTGAGAGGTCTGGGCTTGCCCAGAAGCTAGAAAAAGGACAGAGGTATGGATTTTTCCTTTACTGAAGAGCAAGAAATGCTGAGGAAAATAGCCCGTGATTTCCTGTCTACTGAGTGCCCCAAGGATTTAGTAAGAAAGATGGTGAAGGACGAAAAGGGTTATACCCCCGAGCTATGGGGGAAGATGGCAGAACTGGGATGGATGGGGCTTATTATTCCAGAGAAGTACGGAGGAATCGAGGGCAGCTTCCTCGATATTGCAGTGCTCCTCGAGGAAATGGGAAGAGCAGCCTTGCCTGGACCGTTCTTCCCCACTCTTATAGGTAGCTTGGCAATCCTCGAATTAGGGAGCGCGGAGCAGAAGAATGAATTGCTTCCCAAGATAGCTCAAGGCAAGCTAGTCCTGACCCTGGCCATAAGTGAACCCGATGTGGGCTATGAGCTTACTGCTCTTCAGTGTCAGGTTACAGCCGAAGGCAAAGAATACACTGTTGATGGCACCAAGCTCTTTGTGGAGTATGCTCACATAGCCAACCTCATGTTGTGTGCCGCCAGGAGCAAAGGCAGTGCCGGCCAGCAAGGAATCACCCTGTTCCTGATAGACGCCAAAGATCCCAACCTGACTCTCACTCCGATTGAGACTATAGCCGGTGATAAGCAGTTCGAGGTACGTCTCAAAAGGATAAGAGTTCCCCAAAGCGGTATTCTGGGGGAAGCTCACAAAGGCGGAGAATATCTGCAGAAACTGCTCCAGGTAGCTACAGTGGCCAAGTGTGCAGAAATGGTGGGTGGTGCTCAGCAGGTCTTGGACATGACCGTTGATTACGCCAAACAGAGAGTCCAGTTCGACCACCCGATTGGCAGCTTGCAAGCTATTCAGCACCACTGCGCCAATATGTTGATTGATCTAGAGGGGATGAAGTATGTCACCTATGTGGCAGCCTGGAAGGTGAGCGAGGGTCTTCCCTTCAGCAAAGAGGCTGCCATGGCCAAGGCGTGGGCCAGTGAGGCGTACAGGCGAATCTCAGACTTGGCCCACGAGTGCCACGGAGCCATCGGCTTCTGCGAAGATCATGACCTGCCTCTTTATTCCAAGCGGGCCAAGGCATCTGAGTTCGCTTTCGGCGACGCTCGCTTTCAGCGCCGACTTGTAGCGCAAGAGATTGGGCTCTGAGTCTATTGTGTCATTTTTGATTGATCATAGGAAACAACAAACTTAGAAAGGAGATCAGTAGGTATGGCTGCTAAGAAGCAAGTCCCCATAATAGAGGGGCTGTTTAGCTGGCCCTCCGATAAGCCTCAGCTTATAGCCAGCAGGTGTAAGAAGTGTGGCACAGTGACCTTTCCTAAGGCAGCATTCTGTGCCAATCCCAACTGCCAGAAAGCCAGGGAGAATGTAGAGCAGATAAAGCTGAGCAACAAAGGTAAGCTGTGGACGTGGACTATTCAGCAATACGCTCCACCGGCACCCTTCAGGAAGGAACCCTTACCCTTCCAGCCCTACGGTATCGGCATGGTAGACACTGAGGAAGGCTTGAGGGTTTTGGGCATCCTCACCAGCACCGATAACTTGAAGCTGGGGATGACACTGGAAATGACCACGGGAAAGCTGTATGAGGATGCGGAGAAGGAGTATATCACCTGGATGTGGAAGCCCGTAGGCTGATCAGTCCTGGTGCTGAACAGAGAAAAATTAGGACTAAGGAGAAGACGGTGAAGAAGTTTAGGGATGTTGCCATAGTAGGTGTGGGACTACATCCGTGGGGCGTATTCCCCGATAGGTCAATGCCTGAAATGGCTGTGGAGGCCATAGTGGAGGC
Organism: Dehalococcoidia bacterium; assembly: GCA_041478915.1. Taxonomy (GTDB): domain Bacteria; phylum Chloroflexota; class Dehalococcoidia; order UBA2247; family RBG-13-53-26; genus VGOE01. The sequence goes on along the minus strand of JBGOXA010000036.1, from coordinate 4,668 downwards.
CCTGGCAGACGCCAAGATGGAGTGGCCCGAGATCCAATCAATGGTCGCTGGCACCTATCTCTGGGTATCCCAGAGAGAAGGTATGTTCGGAATATTGAGTGGCACAGCTATCTCCGCAGCAATGGGCGGAATCGGAATACCCATAACCAGTTGCGCCAACGCCTGCGCCACTGGCGGGGCCATTTTCAGAGAGGCATATCTGGCGGTTGCCAGCGGGTTGTATGACACCGCCATCGCAGTGGCAGCCGATAAGTCCGCCGGAGGCTTCTTCAGACCACAATCACAAGACACCCAATTCGATCTGGATTACATACGGTACGTCATGACTGGTGAGACGAATCCAGCCTACTGGGCTATGGAATGCCAGCGAAGAATGCATGACTTAGGTACCACCGAAGACGACCTGGCCATGGTGAAGGTGATAACCAGCAAGATCGCCCCTCTTAACCCAAAGACAAGATACAAGAAGGCTTTCACCAAGCAGCAGGTCATGGAATCACCAATGGTATGTGCCCCCCTGCACCTGATGGAAATCTGCGCTACCAGCGACGGAGCGGGGGCTGTCATACTATGTTCCGTGGACAAAGCAAAGAAGTATACCAAGAAGCCCGTGCTGGTGGAGGCGGCCGTCATCGGCAGCCCCACCTTTGGCGATCACACCATACCTTTGACATACTTGAGCGCCTACCCCAGACCAGGGGTTGGCATTCTGACGGAGAGCAGAAACTCCATCGCTGCTGCCTACAAAATGTCCGGCAGAAAGCCAGAGGACATAGACGTAATAGAGCTGCCAGACAATAGCTCATGGCACTACTTCGCCTATCTAGACTGCATACTCCAAGCTCAGGACGGGCAGGCTGAAAAGCTGCTCAGAAGTGGTAAGGTTGACCCTATAGACGGCGAGCTTCCGGTTTGTCCCAGCGGCGGTTTGGGTGCCTGTGGTGAGGCGGTGGTAGCTCAGGGGCTGTTCCAGATATACGAGTTGGTAAAGCAGTTACGGGGTGAAGCCGGTGAGCGGCAGGTGAAGAACAGTCTCAAGGTGGCACTGGCCCAAACCTACGGGTACGCCGGAAACAATGCCGCTTGTATTCTGAGCAAGGCCTGGTAGCTTGCAGCCCATAATCGCCTCAGGCAATTGCCAGGCGCAAAATCCCAAGTAAGGAGGCAAAGAACATGGCCACTGTGGAAGAGATGAAAGCTATGATAGGGAAACATGGTAGCGAGATAACCCTCGAGGCTGACAAAAGCATGGTTCGCCTTTATTGTGATACTGTGGGAGACCGCAACCCTAAGTGGGCGAAAGTCTTCCCGCCCGGCCTGCTGACCGGAGCGATGTTCGTCGGCGAGGGAACCCACATGGAGTGGCCCTATCCGGTAATCGTCGATGCCGGACTGGATTTGGAGTTCTTCAAGCCCATCAAACCTGGAGATGTACTCACTGTCACCAATGAGCTCTACAACGTCGAGGACAAGTCCAGCGAGAAAGGCAAGCGATTACTCATTTCCTTTAGATCAACCCTCAAGAATCAGCGCGGTGAGGTAGTGGCGACCAGCACTGGCCGGGTAATGAACATCGGGTAAAATGCCCACGATCTAGCCAACATAGCACAGGAGTGAAACAGCTAGGCCCAGGGGCCGGAGATGGCCCCTGGGCTATAAACACCTTCAGGCAACCTACTCTGGCACTCCTTCCCCAAAGGCTGAGTTAACCTGGCAGCCCGCGTTTTCCCCTGAGCTTCGCACCCAATTCTTTTGCTTTCGGCATTTGGCCTGATGTCGGCATAACTCAGGTCAAGCGGAGTTCACTGCTCCCCATCTCACTCAGTTCAGGCCTTCTCTTCTCAGCCACCCCGGACCCTGATTCGTGGGAACACCCATTACAATTAAACGGCGATAGCAGGTGTGCTATACTTATGACGAGTAGGAGCTATAGGGCCAAGCTTCGCCCCAGAGCCCGTAAACAAGAATGCCTAAAGACTATTACCAGATTCTCGGCGTACCGAGAGGCGCCAGCGACGCCGAATTAAAGAAGGCTTACAGAAAGCTGGCAATGCAGTATCACCCAGACCGCAACCCAGGGAAAGAGAAGTGGGCTAATGAGAAGTTCAAAAAGATAAATGAGGCCTACGGCGTGTTGGGTGACCAGAAGAAAAGAAAACAATATGACCAATTTGGCACCGTCGGCAAAGTGGGTGACATCTTTGGCAGCGATGCCACCAAGTCAACCTTTGGGGATTCGATGAGAGACTTCGGTGAGGCTGGGCTCGGCTACGATTTCCTCGACAGTGTATTTGGCGAGATCCTCAGAGGCCAGGGATCATCATTTTCTTCCAAAACCTACTCCAGCCCGGGCGGAAGAGTAAGGTTCAGAACTGGCCCCAAAACATTCATCAATCTGGACGAAATCCTTGGCGAGGCGCAAAAGGCCCAGCCACAGGACGTTCGTTACGAACTGACAATCACCGCAGATGAAGCCGCTAAAGGGACCAGAAAAAGGTTCACCCGAAAAGGGAAACGATTGGAGGTGAAGATCCCTCCGGGCATAAAACCGGGCAAGGTCGTCAAACTGCACAATGCACGTCAGGTAACCGACGGTCAACCAGGGGATATCCTGGTGAAAATCAAGGTCAAATGAGTTGCCTTCATATTCCATGGCATGAGGCACTACACAGTAAATATACCTCCGTCTGTCGGGGTTTCGACGACGCTCGTGAATACACGGTGGACGAGGCCTTTGGCACATTGGCCGAAGATCCGCATCCTCAGATAGAGAAGACTGCAGGCTTGAGGAAACAAGAAAGGTGATAGATGACACCGAGGAGAATCCGAAAGGTTACTGGAGGCGCCTGAATTGAGCAGTCACGACTCCCTTCTGGCAATAGACCTCGGCGGCACCAAGATCGCCACCGCCCTCGTGTCTCCTGAAGGCGAGATCCTTTGTCAGGAACACGTCCTCACTTTAGCCGAAGAGGGCGTGGAAGCCGTCATCGGGCGTATGGTGGCTACGATTGACAGCGTCATCAACAAGGCAGGCCTCTCACGTATCTCATTCACCAGTATGGCCATTGCCGCTGCCGGGGCCATCGACTCAGATAAGGGGATAGTCACTCATTCTCCCAACCTTCTGGGCTGGCGCGACATACCGTTAAGACAGATGATGGAAGAAACGATAGGACTGCCCACCTTCCTTATCAATGACGCCAGCGCCGCCGCCCTGGGAGAGCATTGCTTCGGTGCCGGAAAGGGAGTAAACAATCTGGTCTACATCACAGTGAGCACCGGCATCGGCGGGGGGATTATCATCGACGGCAAGCTGTACACCGGCGTGTCAGGTAGTGCCGGAGAGGTAGGCCACATGACCATCGACGTCAATGGCCCTCGCTGCAGTTGCGGCAATGTTGGTTGTCTCGAGGTCCTGGCTTCAGGCAAAGCGGTCGCCAGGGAGGCGCAAAGGCTCATTGCCCAGGGGGTCAAGACCAGAATCATTGACTTTGCTGAAGGAGAGCCGTCGAATGTCACCGCTAACACGGTAGCCGCCGCAGCCCGACAGGGAGACGCCCTGGCCTTGAAAATTGTCTCCAAGGCAGCAACCTACCTGGGCATAGGGATAGCCAACCTGGTCAACATCTTCAACCCTGAGATGATCATCATCGGCGGGGGAATGGCCAAAATGGGAGACATGCTCCTCGATACCGCTCGAAAAGTAGCCGCCGAGAAGGCATTCCAGTTGCCATTCCAGCACGTGCGTATCGTCCCCAGCCAGCTTGGGGACAATAGCGCCGTGCTCGGTGCCGCCGCCTTCGCCCGACAGTCTCCGTAGGGTGAGCTACGCTCACCGTTAACCACAACGCTGGCCCATGACGTGGCCATCGGAGCAATGTGGAGCACCTTCGTACCGACCTTGTATAATACAACCCAGACGGATTGGTGGGCATAGCCCACCCTACTGACTCAAAAACAGGTAGGGTGCATGCAGAAACATGAGGTCACAAGGGACTATTGTCTTAAGCTAGTCGAGCGACTTCGAGCGCTGGGGTTCAGTATAAAGACTGATGTTCGATACAGGGGCCAGTCCTTTGCTCTGGTGGCCAAAAGGACAACGTTTGAAATCGAGCGGTTCGGCTTTGTCGAAACCTTTTTCGTTCTCGCCGGAATCGATACTAAGGATGCGAGTACACTCAAGGAGTACTCGAAGAAATGTTTTGCCTACGCGTCCAGAAGCAGTCGGATGCCTCTTCCGCGTGGATTGTTCCGTAGCACAGTTTGCTACTCTGTGGCAATATGTTATGGTGCAGATGCCGCGGTGGCACATGCAGTGAAGAACACCGAACCACCTCGCCACTATTCTGCCACAGAAATGCCGGTTATATGCGATCTAGGAGCTGGGCAGCTCTATTACTTGGAGAGAACGCCAGACTGGGGATGGGTGTACTGGGATGGCATCAGGGATAACATTGTTAAGGTGCTCAGCCCGCAAGAGGCTCAACAAGTCTCGGGCCGGGTGACGGAAGAAGAAGCGGGCCTGTCAATGAAAGGCGCTGGAACCAAGCATGGCGAGGTGCTGGACGAATTTGAAATCAGCCAAGTCGAACTCCGGTGGACCGTAGTCCGCATCACTTGGTTTCTCTATCTTTTGGCGCCGGTAGCCTTTGTGATCATATGCAATGT
>JBGOXA010000224.1:0-3692 GCA_041478915.1 Dehalococcoidia bacterium | reverse complement strand
CTCTATAATTCCATCCTGTTGGCCCTCCAGCCTGCAACTTCCTGATATCCCAGGTTTCTCTGCTCATATCGTTAGAATGACGGATAGAATATCGACAGGTGAGTAGCGAAGAAGACCACCAGTATGGCGCCGGCCGCCGTCAAAATCATGACTATCGGTCTATTATATTTTGGCACTATCCCAAAATCGAAGGCTGCCAGCCTGACAGCATTCAATATGCAGTAAAGGACTGCCGTCAGCACCAGCACCTCTAAGAAAACGGCTATTCCTCTCAGCGCGCTGTCCACTTACCTACACTCCGATCATATTGGCCGCCGCTCTGGACATAGCTTTTGCCCTACATACTGGGCAGACCTCAAGCTGGGAGGTCTGCCCTTGCCCTGCAGCGATCCTGATTCTCAACTTGTCTATCATGGCCTTTGGCGCCATCGGCGCACCACACTCCTGGCACCTGGCGAATTGGCCCTCAAAGATTGCCTCTGCCGGTCTATACAACCTGTCAATTTCCAGGATATTCTCCAGGCGAAGGCATCTCTCGGGGCAAACCCTGACGCACTGGCCGCAGCCCACGCATGACTGGTGGTCAAAGAGCAACCGGCATGAGGCTGCATCCGACAGAAACCTCAGCGCTCCGGTTGGGCAATCCAGGGCACATAGACCACAGGCCGTGCACTGGGAGCTGTCCAGTTGCACCTTGCCGAAGGGCACAGCGCCTGCCGAGATAGCCTCGGTTCCGGCCGGTGCCAGCTTCTTGTCCAGGCTGACAATAAGCGCAGGCAGTGCCAGGTTACCGACTGGGAGCGTCGCTGGCTGAAACGACCTGAGCGGTGTGGGTGTAAGCTTTTCGATCTGGTGAAGAAACTGCGGCAGTTTCCCTTTCAGGTTGTTGGCTTCAAAGGCTCCTATGCGTCCTGGTTGGATGTCCCAGCGCTGAAGTAATCCCTGCACGAATTGGACTCTTCCCGGCCACTTCTCTGGCTTGCCGCCAAAACGGCAATTCTCCTTATTTGAGATGAACGACACACCCTGGGCTCCCAGATCGAAGGCGCGCAGCAGCAGCCAGCAGGAGACCATGTCGAGGCAGGGCACTTCCAGGGGTAGCATGTTCGGGGCGTAGCTGAGAGGGTTTACCTCGGCATTACCGAGGGAAGGAAAACAGCTTTGGCAAGCCAGAGCCAATATCCGTGGCTCCAGTGTGCCGATGTCATAAAGTAATCCCTCCATTTCCCTCTCCAACTGGTCGAGGGAGAAGTTGGGATAGGATATGGCCTGGTGAGGGCACAAAGCAGTGCAGGCGCCGCAGCCCTGACACTCCAGTTTGTCAATCCGGACCCCCCCGTCCTTGACTACGATAGCATTAGACGGACAGTTCTCCAGGCAGAGGCGACACCTTTCACTGCCGACGCACTTTTCTCGCTGGACATAAGGTACTAGCTGATACCGGGGCACCAGCATGTCAAACAGTTCGCGCCGGCTGATCTCACCGTGAGGCCTGCTGAATTGTACCTTCAGAGCTTGTTGCGGTATGCCACTGAACGTGGCTTGTCGGGCTACCTGAGCCCACAGCAGGAGCTTGATCCTGTCGGTTAGATCGGTGGGGCTGCAGGAGGAAGAGATTTCTCTCAACAGATCGACTGTCCTGATAGAATATGGATCGACAGAGGCCCTTTCTGGTTTCTGCCACAGATGCAGCTTTGGCTCAAACTGTGAGCAAGCCCCAACCACAGTCGGCTGAAGGCCATGCTCCTGCACCAACCCTGATAGGATTCGAGGTTCGCAAAACTTGTCCCCAACAACCACCTGCAGGCCCGGCTGCCTCCGCTCCAGAAAGTAGCGTATAGCGTCTATCGGCACGACACGGCTCAAGCGGCCTTGACAGTCGCATAGAAAAACGCCCTTTTGACTAAACTCTGTCAAATCAGTTTACTCCTTAGCCCCCTGGCACTGGCTCCGTCGCCGCTGGTTCATGAACTGGTTCAGGTTCGCTCGAAGAGGGCAGCAGGTCCATGAACTTCAAGCCTAAGAAATAGAGGACTCCCAGGAAGGCGATCATACCTACTGACAATATTACCTCCGCTGGCATTATGGGGAAGGAACCTACTTGCCCCCATACACCCTGAATATCCCCTGGGTAGTATTGTAAGGGATAGGCCAGCCCCGGGATCACCAATGCCAGCCTTTCGAAGAATATTCCGATCACCACGGATGCCGCAGCGATAATTATCCACTTGATTGTCTTGTTAGTCCGCGGGTTGAGCAGGATGATGAGGGGTATAACGTAGCCCAATCCTACCTGACCAACCCAGAAGAGCGGGCTGTAGCGCCCGGTAAGCAGGAAGATAGTTGCGTCGCGGTTAGGCGAATAGAGGTGAGTCAGCTTGTCCACCACCACGAGGATGACCAGGAATATGATCAGAAGGGTCAGCAGCCTTCGCAGGTTGAATATTATCTCATTGCTGATGCTGCGTTTGGCGATCTTCAACGTGAAAAAGACAGCTAATATGAGGAGCGCCAATCCGGATACCATGGCGGCTGCCAGGAACTCGAAGGGCTTTATCGGTGAGTAAAATATCTCTCTGGTGGCGATGAAACCGAAGATGGCTCCCGTACCCATGTGCACCAGCGCTGCCCAGCAAACGGCCAGGATGCCGATCGGTTTGATTAGCTTCATCTTGTTGGCCAGGATGGAGCCGAGATAGACCAGACTGATGACGAAATAGCCTCCGTAGAGGATTCCATTGAGGGCGAACATGGAGGTCATGTTGTTCAGGTAGAAGAACATGAAGAGCCGCCAGGCTTTCTCCGGCCTCCCCAGGTCGACCGCTATGGCTATCATAGCGCCAAAGATCAGCACTACGGCCAGGAAGACAGCCATCCGAGCAATAGGCTTGTACCGTTCCTGACCGAAAACATACGTCAGGGAAGAGAGAATGAGAGAGCCAGCGCTGAGGCCTATGAGGTAAATGGCGACCACGATAGGTAGACCCCAGGGTATTGTATTGCTGCTGCCGAACACCTGGTGGCCCTCTACGTAGCTAATGGAAAAGCTGGCCAGGCCAGCCAGTGCCACTGCTGCCAGAGCGGCTACCGCATAGTAATACCGCTTCGATCTACCCTCAATTGGTGTGTAGGTCAACTCCATATTATTTAATCTTCACCTGGGGAGATAGACCACCTTCGGTTCTGTGCCAAACTCCGGTCGCAGTTTCAGCGAGTCCCTCGATGCCAGCAGTTGTGAAACATTGCTTTTGGGATCATCCAGGTCACCGAAAGCTCTGGCCACTGTGGGGCAGGCTTCTACACAGGCTGGCACCACATCTATGCCTATCCGTTTGCCCTGCTTTAGCCCCTGGTCTATGCGGTGAAAACAAAAGGTGCACTTCTCCACCACACCGTGAGTCCGGTGAGGATAGGGCCAGGGGCCGATGTACGTTTCGAAGGAGAGACCGAGGTCAGGAGGCAGATCAGGCCGCTGGTACTCTTCATTCTCCTGTTCTTTGTAATTGAAGCTCCTGGCTCCGTAGGGACAAGCGACGATACAGTACTTGCACCCGATGCACCGCCGGAAGTTTTGCATCACTATACCATCCTCCCGCTGGTAGGTTGCCTTCGCCGGACAGACAGGCACACAGGAGGGATGCTCGCAATGCATGCAGGGCATGGGTATTATTTCGGTGGTGGCACTGGGGTAT
>JBGOXA010000290.1:0-2940 GCA_041478915.1 Dehalococcoidia bacterium | reverse complement strand
ACTGGATGCATTGAGCGATCAGGAGTTCGAGCGAATAGTGGAGCAAGTAAATGTCTATGCTAGGGTCTCACCGGCTCATAAGATACGGGTGATAGACGCCCTAACCAAGAAGGGTTATGTGGTGGCGATGACCGGGGATGGGGTAAATGATGCCCCCGCCCTAAAGAAGGCGGATATCGGGATTGCTATGGGGGTAACAGGGACCGATGTAAGCAAAGAAGCAGCCGACATGGTTCTGACAGATGACAATTTCGCCTCCATAGTGTCAGCCGTGGAGGAGGGGCGAAGCATCTTTGCCAATATAAGGAAATTTCTGATATGCCTCCTCAGTGGTAATATGGGCGCAGTTATTGCCATGGTAGCCGCACTTCTCTGGAATCTACCTTTGCCCCTGGCAGCCGTCCAGATTCTGTTCATAAACTTGCTCATGGATGGTGCCCCTGCCATTGCTCTAGGTGTGGAACCACCAGAGCCCGGTATAATGAAGCGCCCACCCCGTGACCCTCGCGCCAGCATATTCAATCGCTACGCCATGATTTACATTGCTTGCGTTGGGCTGTGGATTGGTGTTGCTACATTGTCGGTGTTTATATGGAGTGCCGGTGAGAGCCTGACCAAATCAATGACGCTGTTTTTCGCCACCTTGATTATGCTGCGGTTGGCCAATGCGTTTAACTGCCGCTCTGCCGATACTTCCCTCTTCCGGATGGGGCTCCTCAGCAACAAGTGGTTGGTCTATGCCTGCGCCAGTTCATTCCTTCTCATGCTGGCCGCCATTTACGTGCCCTTCCTTCAGGTCGCTCTCAGGACAGCCCCCCTGACCCTCTGGGATTGGATAGAAGTCTTAGGCGTTGCCTCCACGGTCTTTATCGCCGTGGAGATAGCGAAATTGGTTGCGTCCCTGCGCATCTTCCACCACCCAACATCCCCCGCATCAAACGACGCTCACAAGCGAGTTCCTGAAGCAAAATAGATCCAAGAAGCTCCCCTTTTTGCTTTACCAAGGGAGGCTAGTGTCCACTTTCACAAATAGGCCTCACTATCTGACAGCTTTTTCCCAAATCGAACGGTCTCTGGCTTTGCCTGCCCGCTTGGCTGAAGGTGCACTGTTCAACAGGGCTTCCTCAGCTTCTGTCCGCGATCTTCAGATATCAGGTCTCTCGACTGAAGGTCGTCGGCAATTTCTTTCAATCCCAGCTCTTCCAAAGATGCTCTGGTTTGTAAGCCGGTGGATACGTCCCATCGCCGCAGTCCGTAGTATTCGTCCTTCATCTTCTCGAACTCATTCCTGTCGATGACGGCACCTTTTCGTGATATTACTTCCCCGTCTTTGCCGGGCACCAGGCAGTCCGGGTTGATGAAGTCGGACTGGAGGGGTTCAGAAAAGCAGCGATCATGAAGACTATCGAAATCTCTGCCCCTGTGCCCCTCTCTCACCAGTATGGCTCGCTGCAAATTGAAAACCCGCTCGCCGATCCTGTAAAGCCCTCCCTCGTCAATATCCCGCCCCGTAACGGCAGAAAGAAGCTGGCTTTCCAGGGTGGGGTCGCCGACATGGTCTTCAGTGTACTGAAGGTCAATGATGGGCCAAAGATAATCACAAAGAATGAGACAGTCCTTGGCGGTCTCTCGTTCCTGTATCATCTTTGCTGCCAGGGCTTTGCCCTCGTACGTAGAGAAGTCCCCGGCCGATTCACTTCCCCAGAAACGCTTGGCTATGGCGCGCACTACCTCAGAGGAAGCTAAGCCACCCGGCTCCTTCTTGACCCATGACACCCATTTCGCTATGAGTGTGCTCACTTCGTGAAGCTGTGGCATCGGCAGCCTGGGCTCCATAGCATGGAAAAGCGCATTGGTGATGTACAGTCTCGGGCTGTAGATCTCCGTGTACCCGGGCATGGCTATGTACCCTACCCTCTTGAGCTGCTCTTTGGCTTCTCGGCCTATGGAGTCGGCGGCCTCGTCTACTCCTTTGGCCAAAATGTCTCCAAATCCCTGGCGCAATGAAAGCTTCCTGACCAGCGTCTCTATGAACTCCAGGCTCCCTGTTTTTGATATAGGGATGCCCGTATTCTCGTCTGTTAGAATGCCGGCCTCATAGCATTTGTGGAGCCAGCTAATCGTTCGGTCGATAGCTTTGGAATCAAGGCCGTAGGTGTCAAGAAGCTTGACGGCATAGAAGGGCACGTCATTCCATTGGCCATGGTAGGATACTGACCAGGGTTGATAGAACAGGCACGAAGCGCAGAAGAATTTGCCCTTCCTTCCATCGTCTGCTTCATAGAGTCGCCTGGAGCATCCCCTACAGCCGTAGCAGGGGTCCATCCTCTTCATCTTGGTGCGGCTCAGGCTAGGCACGAGTTCGGTAGAGAACCGGTAGGTCGAATGTCTGAGGATGATTGGTACAAGACCTCGATAGTATTGGGTCAGCTCTCGTAACCTCTCGGGTTGAGCAACCGTCACTCCCTTCTGGGCACCATGAACAACGATGGCCTTCAGCTTCTTAGAACCCATAACGGCTCCCAGGCCTGCTGAGCCGCTGGCATCGTTGTCCGCCAGAAGAGTTGCCATTCTTGCCAGGTTCTCGCCTGCGGGACCGATGGCCACTACCCTGGCTGACTGTCCCAGTTCACCCTTGAGGGCTTCCCTGGTCTCGATCGCACCTTTCCCCCACAGGGCAGAGGCATCCCGAAGCTCAACCATGTCGCCGCAGATGAGAAGGTAAACCGGCTTATCCGACTTGCCCTGGACTATGACAGCATCGTATCCGGCGAATTTCAGCTCAGCTCCCCACCTGCCACCTGAGTTGCTGTAGGAGAACTGCTGCCGGGTTGGGGCGGGTGACTTGCCACAGACCTGCCACCGCGAACCGGCAATCGTGGGTAACCCAGCCAGGGGACCGGTCGCAAATATCAATCTGTTCTCAGCGTCGAAGGCATT
>JBGOXA010000120.1:0-5776 GCA_041478915.1 Dehalococcoidia bacterium | reverse complement strand
GCAGCCACCCGTTTTTCGAGCGGCTATCATGTTCAGCCTTTTTCTCACTGCTTTGTGGTTAGGCAGACCGCGCAGTGCTATGCCAGCCCTTGCCCTCGCCGCAGCGATAATGGTGGGTCTCGATCCTGCCGTTCTCCGCGATGTTTCTTTCCAACTGAGTTTCGTGTCGATAGCTGGCATTGCTCTACTTCTTCCGCCTTTTGAGGAGATCTGGCAGAAAAGAGGAGCGCCCAGATTAGAGACAAGAGCGTCCGTTTTGGCATTCAGCCGACCCATTGTGCAAAGCCTGTTGGTCAGCCTGGCAGCAATCATTGCTGTCTATCCTCTGATCGCCTATTACTTCGGCTATGTTTCTGTGGTAGGCCTTCCGGCTACCTTTTTTGCTTTGCTGGCTTTGCCCGGAGCCATTATTCTGGGGCTTCTCACTGCTGTGCTTGGCCTCTTTGCCCCTCCACTCGCCTGGGTCGTAGGCTGGGTGGCCTGGCTTTTTCTCAACTATATAATAAAGGTGGTTGAAGGCTTTGGCGATCTGTCCTTTGCCTCATATCACCTTGGGCCTGTAAGCGCGATAGCGGTGTGGGCCTATTATGGGATACTGGTGGCTATCCTTTCCAGGAAGTATTTGCTCATGGTTGTGTCTAAGTCAGCGTCCTGGGTGCGGGAAAGATTAGGCCATCTGTCTCGCTTCACCTATCGGCCTCCGAAGAAGTGGGTGGTTATTCCACTCCTGGTGGCGGCTGCCCTGGTGTGGCTGGCGGTGCTGGCTACCCCCAAGGCTGGGCGGCTTGAGGTCAGCTTCCTCGATGTGGGTCAAGGAGATGCTATCCTGATCCAAACGCCATCCGGCCAGCAGATCCTCGTCGATGGAGGCCCTGACCCTGATAAGATATGCCTTGAGTTGGGTGAGGAACTACCCTTCTGGGACAAAAGCCTTGATCTAGTGTTGCTCACCCACGCCGAGGATGACCATATCCTAGGGTTGCTAGAAGTATTAAGCCGTTACAAGGTGAAACAGGTGATGGAGCCAGGCTTTGAGAATGGCAACGTGGCCTACCAGGAGTGGCTCAGGCTGGTCAGCGAGAAGAATATCAGGCGGACTGTGGCCAGGGCAGGACAGCAGATTGAGTTGGGTGATGGAATAAGGATGGAGGTGCTAAATCCTCAGGAAAAGTTTGTGGAAGGTAGTGACCAGGATGTGAACAACAATTCTGTGGTCGTCCGCCTGATCTGGAAGGAGGTGAGCTTCCTTTTGACTGGCGATATCGGCAATGAGGCGGAAGAACAAATACTGTATCAAGGGGCTAAGTTAGACGCTACTATTCTCAAGGTAGCCCACCATGGCAGTGCGGACTCTATTTCGCAGCACTTCCTGGCGGCGGTTGATCCTCAAGTGGCAGTCGTCTGCGTGGGCGCCGACAACCCTTTCGGACATCCCAGTGGTGAGGTAATGGAGAGGTTAGAGAATCAGGTTACGGCGGATAGGGTCTACCTGACGTCAGAGGGAACTGTCAAATTCACCACGGATGGCAAGAGGTTGTGGGTGGACCGGGCAGAATAAAGCTGCGACTCTGTCGCAGCTTTATTCTGCCAAGATTCGGTGTGCCCCCGACTTTCATCGAGGCGAAAGCACCTACCACCTTTGCTTGGGCAATAGACTGCATGCTTCCCATAAGCCCGATCCCACCTTGGATTCTCTGAAGGAGCCTCTGTTCTACAGGGCGTAGCTCGGATTGCCTTGGAGGCCAGCCTCAAAACTACTGGGGCTGGCCTCCAGGATTGCAGGGCAGTAGCTCCATAGCCCCGGTGTTTCGTTATGCGGCTAAGAGCCGCCTCTCCGCTAGCTTGGTCATGGGGGTCATGTCACTAACCTGATCGCTCAGCCTATCTAAAACGAAAATGGCTTGGTATCCTTGTGTTAATCCAGTTTCGCCGCCTTCCTGGGGGCCGTTTCTTGGAGGTGTGCTGTTTGCAGCGGCGATGGTGATCCTGCGCCCATTCTCATTAATCAAGCTCTGGGTGGGACAGTCGTAACAAGAGCTATACCGGAACGGGTGAGAAGGGGTGTGTCACCTTTATCCTGGACAATAGGTGGCTATAAGTGGAGACGGGGAGATGAGGCCAGCATTCGTCTCAATACGCTCAAGGCAATCGAGGTGCCCCTTCTCCGCGTCTCCATATGATCTTACACTACCACTTCTCCTGAGACAGCCTGGCCATGAGCCAAGTCTGTAGTGCATTATCTAAGGCACCGATTTGAGACTCTATCTGCCGAATGTCTCCACTTGCCAGAGCCGCCTTCTCCTGAGGGGTCAGGTCATAGTCCTTCAGCGCCTTATGAGGGTCTTCAGACAAACTGGCTAAGAAGCTGTTATCATCCCTGGCTCTACCCAGCACTTCAAACAAGGCTTTGCTGCCCACGCCCACCATAATTGGGTCTGTTCCTGCCTTAACCGGGTTGGCTACTGGAGTAGCTGCTGGAGCAGCTTTCGTCACGGGCATGGCACATGTTGCAGCAGCCCTCTCCTGGCGCAGATAAGATAGCCAGTACACTCCACCTACCATGATGACACCACCAACAATGTTACCCAGGGTTACCGGGATTAGGTTGCCGATGAATCCCATTACGTCCAGGTTAGCCACGTTGGCACTGGTTAACCCCGCTGCGGTCAGTACAGAAGACTGGTGTGACATCAGTATTCCCATAGGTATAAAGTACATATTGGCAATACTGTGCTCAAAGCCAGCAGCCACGAAGGCGGTAATGGGAAACAGGATAGCCAGTATCTTGCCGGGGACGGTCCGGGCAGAGAAACACAACCAAACCGCCAAACAGACCAGCATGTTACACAGTATGCCGCGAGTGAAGGCGGAGGCAAAGGAGAGATTCACCTTGGCATTGGCGACATTGAGAGCAGTTACCCCCACTCCATGACTACTAAGACTCCACTGCACCGTATAAAACATTATCAATACTAGCAGCAGGGAGCCAGCTAGGTTAGCAACGTAGACCAATCCCCAGTTTCGCAATAGACTGGTTAAACGAGTCTTGCCGCTGAGCCAGCTCATCACAATAAGGTTATTTCCGGTAAAAAGCTCAGCTCCGGCAACTACTACCAGAATCAGTCCGAGGCAGAAGACCAAACCTCCCAACAGCTTGGTGAGCCCAAACCCCAGGCCGGTGTTAGTAGTGACCACGGTAGCGAGCATTGCTCCCAACCCGATAAAGAGCCCCGCCATTATTCCCAGGATAATAGTACTCAGGGTATTAAGGTTTCCCTTGGTTACTCCGGTTGTTTCGCAGCGCTTGGCACATTCAGGTGGTGTATAATCGGCAGTGCCAATACCGGCAAGGCCACTTTTCATGGCTTCGAGCGCATCAACTGCTTTCACCATCACTGCCGCCTGGATCAGACCTTGACGCTCTTTCAATACTTGCTGCAGGTAACCGGCTTCGTTACGGGATTGTTCTCTATCCAGCTCAATGTGCTCAGTCTTCTCACTGGCACGTTCCTTAACGTCTATCATGCTTTTACCTCCTACATCGATGGGGCCTACCCCTTTAAACCGGGTGGTCCAGGCCTGCTTGCCTTACCACTTCTCCTGGCTGAGGCGACACCATAACCAGGTTGCCAACCGCTTGTCTAGTTTCCCCACCCATCTCTCTATCTTCTTTATGTCGCCGCTCGCTAAGGCAGCCTTTTCCTCCCAGGTTAAAGTGTAGTACTCCTCGAGCGCCTCGGCAGGGTTCTCGGCCATTCGTGCCAGGAACTTGTTATCATCGGCCGCCCTGGACAGAACAGCCAACACTGCTTCCCTTCCCTTCAACTCCTTCTGAATTCTCGGGGAAAGCGCCTTCTGGTCTATTACCTGTACCTGCGTCACCTCTTCTAGCCTTATTGCCGTTGTCTCTTTAGCCATTTCCCAATTCCTCCTATCTTGACGGCTGATCCTATCACATGCCTTCTGCCTATAACATAACATGATTTTGACGTGGCGACTTCGTCCTCTGGCTCTATTTGAGGGGGTGGACAAAAGGACAACTCTGACAGTCAAAAGTACTAGGCCTTTTGACTAACAGGGGCGATGCTGGTGCTGGCTTATGATTTGGAAGCCGATGAGTCTTCAGCAAAATCTTTCTTCTGTTTTGAGCTTGGGGCGAGATGTGTTAGAATCAGGTCAGGATGCTGTGCTCAGGTAGTTGTCTGCGGAGGGCGATGTAATATCGCTATGATTATGTCGCCTGAAGGGAAGATCAGAGTCTTGCTGGCCGATGACCATCCTCTGCTGCGGGATGCGATGCGGAATTGCATTGAGCAGGAAGAGGATATGGTGGTGGTCGGCGAAGCTAGCGATGGTGAGGAGACAGTTAGGCTGAGTCTTGAGTTGAAGCCTGACATCGTAATAATGGATATCGTTATGCCCAAACTCAGCGGTATCGAAGCAAGCAAGCAGATTAAAGATATGTGCCCCAGTGTGGCGGTGCTGATACTGACAGCCTATGACGACGATCGCTATGTCCTTGGGCTGCTGGAGGCGGGGGCCGCTGGCTACTTATTGAAGAGTGCGCGCGGCCATACCGTAGTGGAGGCTGTGCGCACCATATTGAGGGGCGAATCGGTGCTTCATCCCACGGTAATTAGCAAGCTTTTGAAGCGTGCTTTGCATGCTGATGCAGAGCGAGAAGAAGCATCAGGTACCAAATTGCTGAGCCCTCGCGAGCTGGAGATCATGAAGCTGTGCTCTAGGGGTATGAGTAACAAAGACATGGCGGAGGAGCTTTGTCTGACGGTACGGACGGTGAAGGCTCATCTGTCTAATATCTTTAATAAACTGGGTGTGGCTTCGCGGACGGAAGCCATACTCAAAGGGTTGAGAGAGGGTTGGCTTAGACTGGAGGATGCCGAATAGGGTTGAAGGGGGGTGATTTGGCTGACCAGGGCCGGGCGGCAGATTGAGGCCAGACAGGGGAAATAATGGTATATCTGGAACGGCTGACAGACGAATACTATCGCGATCTGTTTGAGAGTGCCAGTGAGGCTATCTGGATTCACGATGTGGATGGTAAAGCCATTGCTGCCAACAGAGCGGCTGAAAAACTGAGCGGCTATTCTCTGGCTGAGCAATTTGACCTGAACGTTAGCCTCTTTCTGAATGAGGATGGTCTTGACCGGGCGAGGGAGGTGCGGCAGAAGTTGCTCAGGGGCGAGCCAGTTGGCGAACGCTATGAGCAGCGAATAAAAAGGAGAGACGGGAGCGAGGCTATTTTGGAACTAGCCACCAGTCTGATAACTGTCGATGGCCGACCAGTGGCCTTTCAGCATATAGCCAGAGATGTCACCGAAGAAAGGAAGATGAGGGATAGCCTGCGCTTCTACATTCAGGCTGTACTGAGGGCTCAAGAGGATGAGCGCAAACGCATCGCGCGTGAACTCCACGATGATACCGTTCAGTCCTTGCTTTTGTTGACACACCGTTTAGACTCCTTGATTTCGCAGTCTGGTAAGAAGAAGCTAAGCAAGTCTGTAAGGGAGGAACTGGAGCGACTACATAGCCTGGCTGTTGAGGTGTGCGAGGGTCTGTGGCACTATGCGAGGGATCTTAGGCCGCGCATCTTGGATGACATGGGACTGGTGGCTGGGTTGGAATACCTTGCAGATGAACTACGAGGTAGTGAGGGAATCGATGTGCGTGTCCAGGTGGTCGGGGCGGTGCCTGCCTTATCCGATGAAGCGCAACTGGTGATGTTCCGTATTGTCCAGGAGGCCCTGAACAACGT
>JBGOXA010000010.1:0-14854 GCA_041478915.1 Dehalococcoidia bacterium | reverse complement strand
TAACCGTCGTCGTATCCTATTTTGGGCTACCCCTGTTGGCTTAACCTCATCCGTTGCTCGCACCACGACGATCTGTCAGAAGAATCCACGGATTACGGGGGGCCTTAGGCGGCTTGACAGCCTTTGACGAAGGTGCTATGTTATAGACGTCTCAGAGATCGTTTCTGAGCAAAGGTCAGAAACGGTTGGAACAAGAGATAAATTAAAGAAAGAAGGGGGTAATATGGCACTGACAATTGATTCCAAAATTGGGGAGCTATTAGCTGATCCAAAGGCCAAGGCCATTCTGGAGAAGCATCTGCCGGGTATGTCGACCAATCCACAAATGGCAATGGCTAAGGGCATGACTTTGAAGGTGATAGCCCCAATGTCCAAGGGAACAATAACCCCTGACAAGATTAAGGCCATAGAGGCCGACCTGAAGAAGCTATAGTTTGACCCTGTCAGGTTGCGAGTCGGGCAGCCCTCCCAGAGGGAGGGCTGCCTTGATCGTATCTGCGTCAATCTCACATTGAAGTGGGGGTTTTGGCTCCCGGTAGTGGTTGCTCGGGAAACCGAAGGTTCGCGAGTAGGTTTGGAGCTCAGCAAGGATTCAGCCATAGGCTGAGATGCTTGTTGTAGTTTGCCTGTGGTTCTCTATGATTGATGTCAAGGGGCTTTGGCTTCCTGGCATTCTGCTTTGACCGGGCAGCCAGAGCATCTTCTACGCTTGCAGAATTCCAGGCTGAGTCTCACCAGGGCTGACTCCAGCCCGGGGGGATTTGTGTCTGTATTGCTCAATCCAATCTTAGAGGCGACTTCCCCGGCAAGCGGAGAAAGCTTTGGTCTTGCCTTTGTCCACACTGTTTTCAACTCTCTCAGAAAGATGTTCACTGTGGTCGGACCCACGCCCTTGGATTCAAGTAATCTCTTTTCCAGATCGTCACTATCCTTTGCCTGGGCATATAGGTCTTCCAACGAGCCACATTTTTGCTTTAAGCTATTTGCCATTTGAAGTAGATTTGAGGCTGTGGAGAAGTCGTACCGAACATAGCCCCCGGAGTCCAATATCTCTACCAGTTTATCCCAGCCAGCCTCGATGATGCTCTCGGCGGTTACAATTCCCCTTTTTCCGAACTCCCTGTAAGTCCTCTTGGCTATTTCAGAGGAAATCCTCTTGGCAAAGAGGATTGAGGCCAAAAACCACTTGAACCTATCCGCTGCCTTTCTTAGATCCAGGCCCAATTCTCCAGAGTAAGTTGGCAGTCTTGACACCTTTTCTCTTACATCCACTGTTCGCCCCATGCTTCATGACCACAGGCTATCCCGTAGTCTTCTCAGGGAGATAACTTCACCATCTCTTTCAACCGAGCCACAGCCACAGGCAACACTTCGCTTATACTATCCTCAAATTGCAGGTGTGCTACCTGGTCAAACGGTGTTTCACCCTTGTTGATAATGACTAGCCGGGCCCTGGATTCCAGTGCCACTTCTGGCATGTGGGCAGCAGGGGTGACCACCAGGCTCGAGCCGGCAACGATGAAGAGATCACAATTTTGCGAATGCCAAAAGGAATCAGCCAGCTCTTTCCTGGGCAATAGCTGACCGAAGTTAACCACGCTGGGCACCAGTTTTCCCTCACAAAGAGGGCAGGCAATTTCATCATTGAAGTTGTCCATCAGGGATTCGCAGCGGGTGCAACGAAGCTTAGTCACGTTGCCATGTAGCTCTGCTAGCAAATCCGGGCGAATCCCTGATCTCAGATGGAGGTTGTCCACATTTTGTGAGATGAGGAAGGCCAGTTTGCCCAGTTCTTGGAGCTCAACGATAGCCCTGTGACCAGCGTTGGGCTGGGCGGCAGAAAAATCCCGGAGTGGCGAGGAAAGTCCTCTGGCGCGACGGGTCCAGATGCCATCTGGCCCGCGAAAGTCAGGAAGGCCTGATTCAGCGCTGATGCCAGCACCGGTGAACACGACCAGGTGCTTTGCCTCGAACATCCAGTGAGCTAAGGCGTCGATTCTCCGGCTTAGGTCTGCTGCCATCGGGTTCTCGCTATTTCATCAATATTGAGAGGTGGCAGAAAGAAACAACGAGCATACCTTGCCTGAGAAGCAAACTAGAAGCAGGCTACATACTCGCGTAGCTTGCCCAGGTAGCGATAGTTGATTAGGAAACCGGTACCGGGAGATTTGGTACTCGGTTGTCTCTAACGGTTCGTTTTATTCTTGGTGAAGCACTCGCTGCAATAAACGGGGCGGTCTCCCGAGGGACGGAAGGGGACCGTCGCCTTCACGCCACAAGTATCGCATACGATCTCGAAAGATTCCCGCTCCGCTCTTGGCGTACCCTTCCGCCTGGCACTGCGACATGCAGGGCAGCGTGCTGGTTCGTTCAGCAGCCCCCGTGATTGGTAGAATTCCTGTTCGCCGGCAGTAAAGACGAACTCAGCACCGCACTCCCGGCATGTCAAGGTCTTGTCTGCAAACACCGTCGATATCCTCCTGATACTTTTTCGCTACACCCTTCTCGATGCTGTTTGCGACTAAGGCCCCCTGGGACTAGTGTGCCTAGCGGAAACGGCATTGAACTTAGGTCATAGCGTTATCTTGCCGTATACTAGCTCACACTACATCAGGTTGTCAAGTGCGGTTCCTTTTAACTGGAGACGTTCTCCTCAACAATGAAGAAGGCCAACTTGCTTCTGTCCAGGAAGCTGTCTTCATCGTCACGGATAACCTGGCCAGCATCAGCCCTCCAGACAGCAATGCTTGCTTTGTAGTCCTTCATGCTGTCGTACCAAAGCTCGGTGATGCAATCAAACTCCGGTTCTTCGGTTCCAGCAGTGACGATGATATGGTTCCGCACGTATTTCTTCAGGCCGGGCAAATGCTTCAAGATGAGTAGCGCGTGCACCTCTTCGTAGTGCTGGCGGAAATCCTCCCGTGAAAGACCTGGCTTCCTCTTAATTAGTGCTATCGCTTTGACCATTTTCACCTACCTTCCCGTCTTGGCTACAGTCAGCATTTTTACTTTTCGCCGCCGCTTCTTTACCCAGCCCTATCCTATATTTCTCTGAAAACGTTGACCTCTATGGTAGTTTTTGTCTTCCACTCTCCTTTCCCTTTGACGTAATCATCCAGCAGAAGCCGCCGATACACCAGAACAGTGAATAAGATTGCCGGGGCCATTGACCGGGAAGAACATAGTATGTTATTGCAGCGCACCTTACTCCAAAATACCCTCGGCCACCAGTTCAATGAACTCGGCATCGGACATTCCCAGGATCTGCGTACAAACGTAGTTATTATGCTCTCCTAAGCAAGGGGCGGCCCATTTCGGCTCTCCAGGGCTGCGTGATAGCCTGTACGGAGCCACTTCGGTCACATGTTGCCCCGTCTCAGGATGATCTAAAATCCGGAAATGGCGGCAGTGCTGGAGTTGGCTGTCGTGATCCAGGAGGTCTTGACCATTCTGGACTACTCCGGCGGGCACCCCAGCCGCCTGGAGCAAGCTGGTCACTTCCTCGGCTGTATGAGTTGAGGTCCACTTCTCCACCAGCATGTTTAGCTCTGGCTCGTTCTCCTTTCTAGTGAGAAAGGTGGCAAACCTGGGCTCTTTGGCCCAGCTTGGGCTGCCCATGACTTCGCACAGGGAACGCCACTCCTCATCGGTGAAGACAGCGATAGCACACCACCGGTTGTCTCCTCGGCAGCGGTAAACGCCGTGCGGGGCTGCGTATGGGTGCTGGTTCCCCAGGCGGGTTTGCACTCTGCCGTTGACCATGCAGTCGAGCAGAGGGGGCACCATGAACTGAAGCGAAGTCTCAAGCTGTGAGATGTCGATATATAGACCCTGACCTGTGCGGCGCCTGTAGTCTAAAGCTGCCATGATGGCTACTACTATATACCATGGTGAAATGAAGTCGGGGTACGGTATCGGGGTTCCGGCTGGCTCCCTATCAGGCCACCCAGTCAGGTGAGTTACACCAACGAGAGCCTGGAGTTGAGTGCCCACACCGGGCAGGTGGCTAAAGACACCTGTCTGTCCTTGCATGGTCATGCTGAGCATGATGATGTCTGGCTTTATTTTTCTCAATTCTTCGTAGCCCAATCCCCAACGCTTCATGGTACCGGGGCGGAAGGACTCGACTATCACATCAGCCCAAGCTACTAATTTCTTGGCTATATTCGATGCTTTAGGATGCTTCAGATTAAGTGACAGGCTATATTTACTACTGTTGTAGTTGGCGAAGGTGGCACTCCGGTTCACGCCGGCAATATTGGCGTTAAAGGGAGTGGTAATTCTTATATTGTCTGGGACGGAGGAGGATTCTATCTTTACCACTTCGGCGCCATAGTCTGCCAGAAACTTGCACGCGATGGGACCGCTGATAAGCCAGGTAAAGTCGATTATCTTTAGTCCTTCTAATGGCCTCTTAGCCTTCACGCGAGTTCCCCTTCCGTATTAGAATTAGATAACGTTAGCTTGCTTTAATCTGACGAGGTCGCTTTTGGAAAACCCCAGTTCCTGGACATATATTCCCTCATTGTGCTCGCCGATAAGTGGGGCTCGAAACATTGTTTGGTCGAAGGCTGGCTCCGATTTGAATATAGCCCCAGGGTAGCGGAGGGCCTCCTTCAATTCCGGATGCTCTATCTCAACCCAGGAACCCCTCTCGGCAAGCTGTTGGTACTTAACAATGTTCTTCGGCGTATTGCTCGGAAAGAGTGAGAACTCATATTGGCGTGCCTTTTCGTAAAGCTCAGCCTTGGTGTGCTTCATAAAGTATTGCCGCATTACCTCTTCCCAATGGTCTATCTCCTCCTGCCTCTGGCCTTCGAAACTCAGAGCTTCCCAGTCAATGCTTGTCAAGTCCTCTGCCATTCCCTCGCTCTCCATTGCCTTGACTAGCCTGGCCTGCCATGCACCGAAAGTAAGTCCCGTGTACGCTCTCACCGCCACATAGCCATCTTTGCAGGGGAACATTAGTCGATACGTGCTTCCATACCGCGTCTGCAGGTTGCCCGACCTGGGGAAAAGGCGCTGCGCGGTGTGCCAGTAGGGAATGGCATACATTGTTGTCCACACCATAGCCTCCTCTATCGAGACATCGACGTGCTGTCCCGCTCCAGTGAGTTCCCGGTAATAGTGAGCTATCAGAGTGGCACCAGCGGCGTGAACGCCGGCGTGAAGGTATGCTTGCTCAGCGCTAATCCTCACCGGCGGCCGGTCTACATCACCGCAGATGTAGACCAGGCCCCCCATGGCAGAAGCCACAAGATCGCTGGTTTTGTAATCTTTATAAGGGCCAGTCTGTCCAAAAGGGGTAATAGAAGTGACGATGATGCTGGGGTTCAGCTCACTCAATGCTACATAGTCTAAGCCCAGGCTCTTCAGGTATCCGAGAGGGAAGGACTCCAGCACAAAATCGGCTTTCTTTGCCAACTGCTTGAAGATTTCTTTCCCATCGGCGGTCCCGATGTTGAGGGTTATGCCTCTCTTGCTGGTATTGTAGGCGAACCAGTAGAGGCTCTTTTCGGCGTCGGGGGCATCGTGGTAAAAGGGGCCGATGTTTCTGTCAGGGTCTCCTCCAGGCCTCTCTACCTTGATGACATCAGCTCCCAGGTCGCCGAGGACCTTACCACAGAGGAAACCTTTGACATCCGTGAGGTCAAGGACCCGGTATGGTTCCAGAATAGAGCTCATCTTCTGTTGTCCCCTATTGTAGTGGCTTGGGCGATGTTTGGCTATCCTCAATCCAGCTTCGGTGATACGTTCGTGAATTAAGTCGTGCATCGTCAATTGTAGGCAGTCGTAAGGTGGGCTAGAATAGAAAAAGAATGCACCACTTGAAGGCCGTGTCTGGACGCAGGT
Organism: Dehalococcoidia bacterium; assembly: GCA_041478915.1. Lineage (GTDB taxonomy): Bacteria > Chloroflexota > Dehalococcoidia > UBA2247 > RBG-13-53-26 > VGOE01. Next base: position 9,001 of record JBGOXA010000010.1, on the reverse strand, counting down.
GACCAACAAATCTGTTTTGACCTCGATTGTGCTAGCCGGAGGCAGAGGAAGGCGGTTTGGCCGTGACAAGCTGTCGGAGATGATCGGTGATCGTACTTTGCTTCAGAGGGTCATTGATCGCCTTGACGGGCTAAGCAGCCAGATTCTAGTAGTCATTGCTCAAGGCCAGTCCCAGCTTTCCGTGTCGCTGACCTCAGCGCAGGTCATAGTCGATCTCTATCCGGAGAAGGGCGCCTTGGGCGGCATCTATACGGGGCTGGTAGCATCGCGTTCTTTTCACAGCTTGGTCGTTGCTGCCGACATGCCCTTTCTCAATACTTCGCTACTGCGCTATATGATCGAAAGTTCCCCTGCTTACGATGTCGTTATCCCTAGAATTGATGGTACCCTGGAGCCGCTTCATGCCATCTACTCCAAGAACTGCGTTGCCTATATGCAACAACAGATTGAGCGAGACAGGTTCAAGATCAGAGATTTCTTTGAGCAGGTAAAGGTGCGATATGTAGAGCAAGCTGAAATCGACCAATTCGATCCTCAACACCTGAGCTTCTTCAACATCAATACCCTGGCTGACCTGAGGCGGGCAAGGAAGCTGTTGCGGAAATCTCGCGCTCCGTAGAGACCCGATACAGGCATGACGCAAACCAGTCTTCGAGCCAGGGAAGGTTGACGAAGGCATGGGCCAACACGTAAGATTTATATTTAGAGTCCGAGTTGGGGGATGGGTGGATGTGGGATTTCAAAAGCGAGCGATGTCAAAATCGACAAACATTGGGAGGTAAACATGCGACAGAAGGTGGAAGCGGCACTGGCACGGGTGAGGCCTTCTTTGCAGGCTGATGGGGGAGACGTCGAGTTGGTGGATGTCAAGGGAGGTGTGGTCATGTTGAAGCTCACCGGCGCTTGCGGTGGCTGCCCTATGGCGGCGATGACCTTACGGAACAGCATCGAGCGTGTGCTCAAGGCGGAAGTCCCTGGGGTCAAGGAGGTAGTTGCCGTTTAAGATATGAGTGGAGCGCCGGGCTTTGGGGCAAGCTGCGCCTTTTGTCCTGAGGCTGTATTGAGCACGGCCAAGAATAAACGTGTTCAGACGGAAGGGTGAGAGACAGTGCGAGACAAAGTAGAAAAGGCCATAGCCAAGATCAGACCAGCTTTGGGTGTGAACATTATTGAGCTGGTAGACGTCGTTGACGGGGTGGTGAGGGTGAGGGTGATCCCCTCTGCCTGCTCTGCTGGCATCCCGCGGGAGACGGTTGTTACCTTACTCGAAGAGCAAATAACCGAAGACATTCCCGAAATCAGAGAAGTAGTGGCTGTTGACTAGGCCAGCCTACCAGGCATAGTTAAAGAGAGGCGGGTGTCGGGGTTATGAAGAAGGCGAAGCTTACTGCTGGCAAGGCAACAGCTTTTGCCTGGCTTAATTCCAGCAAGACTTCTGAAGTGGTTTGGAAATCCCTTCCTTTCAGGGGTGAGGCGCGCACCTGGGGGAAGGAGATATATTTCCCAGTGCCGGTGGAAATGGCGGAAGAGAACGCCTGCCAGATCGTAAGCTATGGCGACTTGGCTTACTGGCCAGAAGGGAGTTGCCTGTGCATCTTCTTTGGGCCGACTCCCGATAGCCAGGGAGATGAAATCCGACCTGCCAGCCCGGTTAACATTGTGGGAAGAATTATCAATGATCCCCGCGTATTCGAAAATGCCTCGGCAGCCGAAGTGGTCATGGACAGGGTGAAGGGAGGCGTAGAAAGTATCGCCATCGGGACTGATGAGCGTACCCCTCTGGTTGACAGCGTCCTTCGGTATCTGGATGACAGAGGCCTCCGCTACACGCTCTACGAGGTTGCTCCGTGGCCCGACGTAGCGGAAAAGGTGGGCAGAAGCGTGGCTTTAGGACAGAGCGACGAAGGGATACTTTTATGTTGGACCGGGACTGGAGTTTCGCTGGCGGCAAACAAAATCCCTGGGGTAAGAGCCGCGCTTTGTTCTGACGCGGCTGTGGCAATTGGGGCGCGCAAGTGGAACCACGCCAACGTCCTGGCACTGGGGCTGGGTTTCACCACTCCTGAGGGGGCACGGGAAATCCTGGATGCCTGGTTCAGCACGCCCTTTGATGAGGAAGAGGTGGCCAACGTGGCCAGGGTGGCGGAGATGGAGCGGCAGAGCCGTCCTTAGAGGCGTAGTAGCCATCAGCCAGGCGAGGACACGCTTTATAGCGTGTCTTGCCCTTATCTTAATCTACCTCGATGCTTTGTATAGAAAGCTCATTCCCGGAGACAGTCTCCAAGTCAGTGCTGCCGCAACGAGGGCATAGCCAGTCGGGCTCCTTGCGAGCAAATGACTCTCCGCAATTCCGGCAACGCGCTTGTGTTGGGATGATCTCAAATGAGAGGGTAGCTCCCTGGGCAATAGTACCCTTGCTCAACATTTGAAAGTAAAACTCTACCGATTCGCCAGTAATGCCGGACATCTCACCCAATAACAGGTTGATCCTGCCCACCCTTTTGGCACCAACCTTTCTGGCCTCTTCAAGGACGAGGTCGAGCATGTTCTGTGTGATGCCGAGTTCGTGCATTTCTGGATTGACTACCTTACTGGCGATATCACCGGCGATGTGCTGGAACCGTAGAACTTAGCAGACTGTGACTCTGTTACAAAGCTGGGCAACCAGGTTAGCCACAGGTGCTACAGCTACTGGCAGAGCAACCGCTACAACTACCCCCCGTACCCGCTATAGGTGCAGACCCTGAATCGCTGGACTTGTTAAAGGCACTGAAGGCAGAAGGTACCCGGCGCGCTTGGCTGTGACACTTGGGGCAGCCTGCATCCTGCTCAGCGCAACTCATGGAGCGCAGCAACTCAAACTTGGAGGCACAAGCCGGACAAAAATACTCGTAAATAGGCATCAGATACTTCCCTCTATTTTTGATTATATCGCACTTTCGTAGTTGGCTCAAGAAGCTGTGCGAGGGGGTAACTGTCAACTTCTTGTCGGTAGAATCCCAGCGAGGTGCCCATCATCTTTTGGGGGTACTTTGGATCATGGTATGGAGTATCTGGGCCCAGGGACGGTCGCTGTGAGGGCCGCTTAGGGCTGGCAGGCCCAGCCAGTGGCTGCGCTTGGTTCGGGTCTTGACACGGCTACAGGCATATTCAAGCTAAGAGAGGACTTGCGGGCTATGCTGCTATCTGAAGACTTCCTTACCGATGTGGCAAAGCGTCAAGGGGCAGTGGCTAATATGGAAAAGCCGGCTACTCACCTGATTGATGCGGCTATTCGGATGGGCGCTCAAATTGTCTCGGACGAACCACTTAGGTTAGATATCCTAGGGAGCAATTTTGGTCTTGAGCGCATTATACACAGGCTGCGGTGGATTACTACTAAACCAAGAAGGGAAGAATGTAAGAGCATCTGCCTTGCTAGGTTTCTGGGGTAAACCAAACATGCGGTCGAGTCGTGGAGTCTGAAGGAATACCCTATCATTTCCTATTAACGGTTTCAGACCAGTTATTATTCCAGCAGTTATAGGGTTGCCAGGGTCTTCGTCCATTAACGCGTACGTTGGTATACTGAACAGTCCTAATACCTTAGCGATTGGTTCAATATTACGATAACCACCACAATCGATGATAGAGATACATTCTTTATCTAAGTCTAATCCTAACGTGGTTAAAGCTACGCTGCAAGCAATCTTATCAGGGGAACCTTCTACAAGAACAACGTGATTGGCAAAGAACACTTCATTGATTTCCTCATCGAATTTGGCTGTAGTGGAAACTTGAGTGAGCAGCGTGCCTGGTGCTTGATTACCGGAATGCACTTTTGTTTCTCCGCCATACTTCCTAATCAAGCGAATGCTGGTGAAGTCTGACATGTCTACAAAGCATCTATCGTGGCTAGTGTAAATGACTTGAACGTTGGCTTGGGACAAGCTCTTTAGTATCCTGTAGAAATTGCGGCATCCATGCGGATGGAGATAAAGCTCCGGCTCCTCGATTGCCAGCACGAGGGGCTTTCTTACAATCTGGCCATATGCTCTTGCAATGGCCACTGCCAAAGCGCTTTGCGTGCCTGCGCCCATATCCTCAGCATCAAATTCGAGTGTTGATGCTCCTTCGCTCAAATAAGGTCTGAGATTTTTATCGTCTCAAGAGGGTCTACTAGTCTCATTCTAAGATGGAGGTCAAGTCCGGTCTGTTCTTTTACGTAGTCTCTGAGTAGATTCTCAAGCTGCTGGAGGTCGCCTGAGATGTTGGAATTGTATACGTTTTGAACTCCTTGTCTAAAATTCTCTTTCTTAGTGGGGTCAATTTGCTTATCAATGTGTCTGAGCAATTTACCGTACAGTGTCCACTGGGTAGATTTCACTTGCTCAGATGCCTCACGGTCAAGCCCTAAATACATTAATGCGACTTCATCCTTCATATCATTTGAAACACGAATTTCTCTACCTGACTTATAATAGGTCAAGGCATTGCCAATTTGGTCTGTAGCGAAATAATCACAGTCATTTCCACCGAAAATTAGGCTAAACCCCCAAACGTCGGGGTTGATTGTTAATGGTGTATCGAACAAGACTTGCAGTGTTATTGGATTATTTTTATCATATTTGTGGAAGTCGCGGTCATCAAAAGAACGTACAGAGGGATATGTAGCGCCCAAGAGCAAGTTCAAGGCTTTCATCAAGTTGGACTTGCCTCTATTATTAGGCCCAATTAGGCTATTGATAGCACCAAATTCAACATCAACATCTTTTATGGAGCGAAAATTTCTTACGCTAAGCCTTTTTATCATTGCGCCGCCAGCTTCCGGTAGGTGATGGGTTCATGGGAAATACTAATGCTGTGAGCAAATATAGTCAAGTATGTGGTCAAGCCTTGTGAGCGAAGGCGGACAAGCTCTCCCTTTCCCGCGTCCGCCGTAGCGCATAGACATCCAGGGTGTTATCCCACTGGAATCTACATCGCTTCAATAATCAGAAGAGCAAGCGAATTTGCTCACCATTGGACAAACATCGGCATGATTATGTGCACGTACCTGTCGGAACCGATAGGGTGGATAACCCCTGGGCTGGAGGGGGTGGTAGTCTCCAGAGCTATCTGCGCTTCATGAATTACGCCCAGCACATCCAGAACATATCTACCGTTGAAGGCGATCTTGGCTGGTTCACCCTCAACTTGGGCATCGATGTCCCCTAAATTTTCACCGATTTGTTCCGAGCGTGCTGAAACGCTGATCTTTCCCGGGGCAGATTCCTGACCTGGCACTAGTTGCAGACGTATTATGCCGCTACCGTCGCGGGCGAAGATGGAGGCTATCTTTGTGGCCTTAAGAAATTCAGAGGTGCTAGTGACGGCGCGCGTGCTGTAGCTTTGCGGAATAAGCTGTTTGTAATTGGGAAATGTGCCTGGCAGCAGTTGGGACACCATCTCCACCAGTCCGGTTGACCCACCCAGGGGGACACTCTTTAGACGAAAGAGCACCTGGCTCTTGTTGCGACTGATAGCTATTTCCACTGGCTCTTTTTGGTCAGCTAGAAGACGACTCAGCTCCACCAGGGCACGCCCCGGTATGATGGCCTCTATCCTCCCTTCTACTGGGGTAGCTAGAGGTGCTTTATGTACCGCTAGCCTGAAGCCATCAGCGGCAGCCAGGGTAAGGGTGTCTCCCTCGAGTTCTGCGCAGACACCGGTTAGCACCGGGCGGGTATCCTCAGAAGCAACGGCGAACACCACCTGGTTGATGGCTAGTCGAAGTGCCTCAGGCTCAATTTGGTACACTGTGCTGTCACCCACCTCGGGAATGGGTGGGAAATCGGCAGCGTCCAGGCCACTGATACGGGCCTCAAATCTGGCACACTTCAGCTCTAAGGAATGATCCGATAGTCTGAAGTGTATTGTATCGCTGGGCAGGGAATTGACGAATTCGGTGAGCAGCCTTGCCGGCACAGTGATGGCGCCGGTTTCTTCTACCATGGCACCAAGCCAACAACTGATGGCGATCTCCAGATTAGTGGCACAGAGTTTCAGGCGAGACTCCTCTGTTGCCAGAAGAACATTATTGGCAATGGGCAAAGTCGTCCTGGCAGCCACCGCTCTACCAACAATACCGAGGGCTTTGTTTAGGTTCTCTTGAAGACACGATAACATCATGCCACACCCCCTTGTAGTGAAACGTGCTCAAGTATACAACATCTGCTGCCGGTTAGACAAGGGTGCGACGTTGAGCACTCCCACCACCCTCTGGTAGGGCCGTGGCGGATAGGACTAAAGCTCCCGTCCCTGCCCTCCTTTGCCGCAGCGGACACTCCAAAGCTATACACTATTATCGTCGAAAGAAGCTATGCTATACTGGGAATACCTCAAGACATCCGTCTCACCTTGGTAACGGTGGTGAACCTATGACCAACGAGGACAAGACAAGACAAAGGGTAGATGAGCTGCGGTCACTAATCAACTATCATAACCACCGCTATTATGTGCTCGATAGTCCTGAGATAAGCGATGCCGAGTATGACCAGTTGATGCAGGAGCTGAAACGGCTGGAGGCAGAGCATCCAGAGTTGGTTACACCCGATTCACCGACCCAACGCGTCGGGGCAGCCCCCGTAGAAGCCTTCGGCGTGGTAGAACACCGCATACCTCTGTTAAGCCTTGCCAACGCCTTTTCGGATGAAGACTTGATGGCTTGGTATAAGAGGGCTTTGAACCTGCTGGAAGGGCAGCATTTTGACCTTGTCTGTGAGATCAAGATGGATGGACTGGCTATAGCCCTAACCTATGTCAATGGTCAGTTCGTTACCGGGGCTACCCGAGGAGATGGCTTTCGGGGCGAGGATGTGACCCAAAACTTGAGGACCGTCAGAAGCATTCCCCTATCTGTTCCGAAGGATGCTCCACCGCAGTTTGAAGTGCGTGGTGAAGTCTATCTTTCCAAAGCGGGATTCAAGAAGCTAAATGAGGAAAGAGCTAAAGAAGGGCTGCCCCTCTTTGCCAATCCTCGAAATGCTGGTGCTGGCTCAGTGCGTCAGCTTGACCCACGTATCACGGCCCAGCGTCCCCTGGATATTTATGTCTATGCCCTGGGATATGCTGAGGGGAAGACAGTGCCCGAAACCCACTGGGAAAGGATGGAACACCTCAAATCCCTCGGCTTTAGAATAAATCCGCATAATAAGCTGTGCAAGACTATCGAAGAGGCGGAAGCGTATCATCAAGAGTGGCAAGAAAAAAGAGAAAGCCTGCCCTATGAGACTGACGGCATTGTAGTTAAAGCAAACTCTATTGCATTTCAAGACCGGCTGGGATTTGTGGCGCGAGAGCCGCGGTGGGCCATTGCCTATAAGTTTCCTGCCATCCAAGCTACCACCCGCCTAGAAAACATTGGCATTAATGTGGGTAGGACAGGTAGCCTTAACCCCTACGCTATTTTGGAGCCCGTCTCTATCGGCGGAGTGACCGTCTCACGTGCCGCGATGCACAATGAGGACTACATTAGAAGCAAAGACATTCGCATTGGTGATGTAGTTGTTGTGCAGCGTGCCGGTGATGTCATACCCGAGATAGTGGAACCCATAGTCAGTAGACGTACCGGAAACGAGAGGATATTCTCCATGCCTTCTCGCTGCCCCGTTTGTGGTGCTGAAGTGATAAAACCTGAAGGTGAAGCGATGCACCGCTGTACCAATGCTGCCTGTCCCGCTCAGGCGCTAGAAAAACTGAAGCACTTTGTCAGCCGTGGGGCAATGGATATCGATGGCGTGGGAGAAAAGCTGTGCGCGGCTCTCTTTGAGGCACGATTGGAAAACGGGGAGCGATTAGTAAAGGATGTAGGAGATTTTTACTCTCTTAAGGATAAGAAAGAGCAGCTTATTAAAATGGAGCGGATGGCTGAAAAGAGTGTTTCCAATATACTTGACTCTATCGAAAAGAGCAAAAAGAGACCCCTGGCACGGGTTATCTTTGCTCTAGGCATAGTCCATGTCGGCGAAGAAACGGCTGAACTTCTGGCGTCTCAATTCCATAGCATTGATGAGTTAGCCAACGCCACCCAGGAAAAGCTCCTTTCAATCCCCTCTATTGGACCCAAAATAGCTGAGAGCATCGTCGCCTTTTTCCGGCAGGAAGGAAATAAGCACATCATTGAGAAACTAGAAAAAGCGAAGGTGAGGCTGAAGGAAGAAGAACCAACTAAGTCTGTAGAGCTACCTCTGGCGGGGCAGGAGTTTGTCCTCACCGGGAAGCTGGAGTCTTTCACTCGCCAAGAGGCAGAGGCTCGAATCAAAGCGTTGGGGGGCGCAGTAGGTTCCAGTGTTACCAAGAAAACGAACTATGTGGTGGTAGGCGCTGACCCAGGCTCCAAGCGAGATAAAGCCCTATCCCTAGGCATCAGGCTTCTGACCGAGGTAGAGTTTCGGCAAATGGTGGAAGAAGGGCCTCAATCGCAAGATTGAATATGAACCTAATCGTTGGTCTTGGCAATCCGGGAAGAGCCTACGCCCATAACCGCCATAACGTGGGATTTCGGTGCGTCAACTATCTCGGCAAGGTGCACGACATCTCCCTCAAGCAGCGGCAGTGCCAGGCCCAGATTGGTACCGGTCTAATAGGGAACACAGAGGTAGTCCTAGCTAAACCTCGAACCTTCATGAACCTCAGCGGCAAGTCCGTGAAGTCGCTGATGCAGCGGTTCAGAGTTACCCCCAGCGACATCGTAGTTATCCACGACGACCTCGATCTTCCCCTGGGCAAGATTCGTCTATATGCCGGAGGAGGTTCAGGAGGACACAAGGGGATTAAGTCTATTATCAGCCATTTAGAGAGCCGCGATTTCCTCCGAGTTAGGGTAGGCATCGGCCGGCCTCCAGAAGGTGAGAACCCTGTTGACTACGTGCTGGGCGATTTCCTGCCCCAAGAAAAGCTGGACATCGAAAAAAGCATCGCCAGGGTCGGTGAGGCCATTGCCTACCTCCTTAAGGAGGGGATGGCGATCGCCATGAACAGG
>JBGOXA010000183.1:0-4403 GCA_041478915.1 Dehalococcoidia bacterium | reverse complement strand
GCCGTTTTTTCAGATGATAACTGGACAGGTTTTGCTTGCAGTTCATGTATTTGTGCCACACCGCTTAGGGCAATATGTTTTACACACAGGAGGTCATAGGTTCAAATCCTATATCGCCCACTTAGCTTCGTAAATTGACGCCGTAACTGGCCTTTGACCCGCTCGAAGGTTTCCCTATCTGACCAGACGGGTCGTGGAGTGAATTTAAGGCGCCTCACCCTTCCGCCTGAGTTATTATCTGAGCAGGAGCATCCCACAGAATGGGTATCTAGCCGCCGCTCCCTGTATGCCGCTTATCGGCCTACAACAATCCATCCTGCACCAGTGCCTGACCCATATTCAAGTTGGGTTTGGAGTGCTATAATTGCGGCGAGAACCCGCTCTGATGGCAATTGCTGGTCAACCAGCAACGAAGAAGAGGGTGGAACGGGGAGTAATTATGAAGATTCTGATTATCGAGGACAGCCCTGAAATTGTGCAATCTGTTCAGCTTTGCTTTGAGCAGAGATGGCCCGGGGTTGAAGTGATCTCTGCCTCGACGGGGGGAAGTGGCGTGGAGTTAGCTAAAGCAGCGTCTCCAGACTTTATCATCCTGGACCTCGGTTTGCCTGACAGGGATGGACTCGATATACTGCCAGAGATACGCAGTTTTTCTAGTGCCCCCCTCATCATTCTCACCGTGAGGGATGACGAGTTCGATAAAGTAAAAGGGCTGGAGTTGGGAGCTGATGACTACATTGTCAAGCCCTTTTCACCCGGCGAGTTTCTGTCTCGGATACGAGCCGTGCTTCGCCGTTCCCAGGTACCCGTACCAGAGGCCGATATGAGAACCTCGATCCAGAAGAGGCTGACGATTGACTACCGTACTCAACAAGTTTTCATCCACGGTAAACCGGTGCCCATAGCACCGAGTGCCTATAGGCTGTTATGTCACCTAGTGAGCAACGAAGGAAGGTTTTTGTCTGAGCAGATGCTCCTGGAAAACTTACTGGGAAAGGACTATGTAGCAGAAGCCGACTACATCAAGGTATATGTCAGCCACCTCAGGGATAAGCTAGAGGTAGACCCGAAGAAGCCAAAGATGATCGTCGGGGAGCCAGGGTTAGGCTACAAGTTCGTGGGCCAGGACTAGGATCTTGCCAAAGCCGGAAACTCGAATACCGAAAACCAGGTTACTGTCCGGCCATTACTCTTATGTATCCCGGAATCAGTCCCAAACGGTCAGCGTTGCACCTGCTTCATCTGTATTCAAGCGGGCACTGCACCAGGCTCCCCCAAAAGGGGGGTAACCACGAGTCCTTAGATTCATCCCTTAGTAGCTTCTTCGGCGCGAGGAGGCTTAACAAACGCCACAGCAACCAATCGAGGAGTACCACCAGGCAGACTCTGAGGCGACATCACGGATATTTGTGACATAACTGTGAGTTTTTCATCGTAATTGTGACCTCTTTGCGACCAAAGTAATATAGGGTTGGAATGTAACAGAGTTATCAAAGGTGTCATACAGCTAGCTCGAACAAAACGTCTGCTACGATCAGCATGTGTCAAGAAGAGGTGGGCATGAAACTATGGACAGGGACAGACGGTTGACTACTGGCGACGTCATGAAGTATTGCCATGTGAGCAGGTCTACGGTCCTGAAGTGGGTCAAGGTTGGCAGCCTCAAAGCGTATCTTCATCCGGGTGGACAGTATCGCATTACCCAGAGCGCTCTCATAGATTTCCTGAAAGCCCACGATATGCCTATAGACAAGGAGTTGCTGGAGAGGCGGCAGAGACAAGGGAGCTAGGTAGCAGTATCCAGCTTCCCGACAGGAGAGGGGCAAGACAAAGCGGGAGTTCCCAGGTTCGTACAGTATGCCAACCTTTCGACCTGGTAGCCCGGAGCACGGTTTGAATAAGGGGCAAAGAGTGAGGAGGAAGAATCATGAGGAGGACTAATAAGACGGCCGCAAAGGCAGGAGCCCGTGTGGTTGCAGATGAAGGCAATGCTGTCGCGGAGAGGGAAAGATTCCTCAGTGCAATGTGCGAAGGCACGGCTGATGGGTTGATTGCGACCGATAGGAATCGAATAGTAACCTTCCTGAATCCCGCTGCCCAAACGCTGACCGGATGGAGAGAAGAGGAGGCTCTGGGCAGAGATTTGATTCACATATTCAACATCACGGACGAAGAAAAAGGCAACTCGACAGAGAGCCTAGCGATGAAGGCGCTCCGGGAAGGCACCATCGTCAGCGTGTCGGGTAGCATGACGCTCGTTGCTAAGGATGGCACTACGCGCCGCATTCTAGGGGATATTATACCTGTGATAAATGACAAAGGAGAGATCGCCGGCGTCGTGCTGGCTTTCCGCGGTATTGCCGATGGCCAGTGGGCGCGGAACGAGCTACAGAGGTCGGAAGAGAGATACAGGCTGCTTTTCGACAACTATGGTGACCCGATCAGCATCTATAGTATCGATGGCGCCCTCCTAATGGTGAACTCCGTCGGAGCCCAGAACTTGGGAGGAAAACGGGAGGACCTTGTTGGCAAGTCAATATACGACCTGCACCCTGAACAGGCCTCTGGTTATGTGGAGGGATTTCGTCAGATAGCCATGTCCGGGAAAGCTGTTGACTCTGAGGGTGAGGTGGAGATACCTTCGGGCAAACGATGGTTCTGGTCAATTCTTCAACCTGTCAGAGACGAAAGCGGCGAGGTCTACGCTGTGCAAATTGTTTCTCATGATATCACGCGGCGCAAGCAGGCAGAGGATAGGCTATGGAGGTCAGAGGAACGGTTGCGGCTTATGTTTGAGGGCGTAATGGACGGGATATCAGTTACTGATGCAGAGGGCGTTATCACCGAGGTGAACGAAAGACTGGTAAAGATGTATGGATTCAGCACTAAGGAAGAGATGCTAGGGAAAAACACTACTGAATTGATTGCCCCCCGTGACCACGAGAAGGCCGCGGCAGTGTGGCAAGAAGGCACCTCACAAGGGGCAGTGAGGTATGAATTCTCAGTATTGCGTGCAGATGGCTCTGAGTTTCCGGTGGAAATAAGTGCTGGCGCGCTGAAGGATAGGCAAGGTCATGTGATTGGCTTTGTTGGAATCACGCGCGACATAACCGAACGTAAACGGGCTGAAGATGCGCTGCGAGAGAGCGAGCGGCGATACCGTTTGCTGGCTGAGAATGTGACCGATGTCATTTCCAGTGTTGACATGAACGGGCGGGCTATTTACGTCAGCCCTTCGATCACGCGTCTGCTGGGTTACAGCGTCGAGGAAGCTATGAATCGCCCGCCGGAGCACTCCATGACGCCTGCGTCCGCCAGGGCGGCTGCGAAGAGTCTGGCGAGATCTGTAGCAGGTGACACCAGTGAACAAGGCCCACAATCCAGATCGTATACCCAGGAGTTTGAGTTCTATCGCAAGGATGGCTCCACGGTCTGGGTGGAGAGTTCGTGGTCCATCGTCCGTGACTCGCACGGGCAGCCCCGGGAAATTGTAAGCGTTCTGCGTGACATTACCAAGCGCAAGCAGGCGGAAGACTTGTTCCGCACCCTGTTTAGCAGTTCTCCAATCGGCGCTTACATTGCCCAGCACGGGAAATTTCAGGTGGCTAACCAGCGGTTCGAGAAACTGACAGGATACACCGAGGGCGAACTGCGTGGTATGCACCCTCTGGACCTTGTCTTTCCAGACGATAGGAGTATGGTCAGAGAAGACGCCATAAAGATGCTAAAGGGAGAGCCTTCCCCCATGTATGAATTCAGGATGGTCAATAAGGCTGGACAGATCAGGTGGGTGATGGAAAAGGCCACGAGCATTCAATACCAGGGTCAAAGAGCAACTCTGGGGGCTCTGATGGACATTACCGAGCGCAGACAGGCAGGACAAAAGCTACAGGAGGCTTACGAAGAGGAAAGAAAGCTGCGGTCTGAGTTGGAAGGGGAGATCAAGAAAAGGGTGGAGTTCACCAGAGCCCTGGTCCACGAGCTGAAAACGCCGCTCACCTCAGTGATTGCCTCAAGTGAACTACTAGCGTCAGAGCTTGCAGAGGGGCCGCTGCTCAGGATGGCGAGGAACATCAGCCGGAGCGCCGACAACCTTAACAAGAGGGTCGACGAACTCTTCGACGTAGCTAGGGGTGAACTGGGCATGCTGCGACTGAGTCTCACCTCCGTAGACCCGCTGCCACTGCTGCAGGAGCTAGCTGACGAAATGAGCCCTGTGGCTTTGAATCGACAGCAATCCCTGGCTTTGGACCTGCCCTCCTCCCTGCCACCAGCGTGGGCTGATGGAGACCGCCTGCGGCAGGTGGTGCTCAATCTCCTGGGAAACGCCTGCAAATTCACCGGTGAGGGAGGAAGGATCACGTTAAGGGCTAGAGGGGAGGGTGACAAGCTGATAGTGGAGG
>JBGOXA010000059.1:0-7891 GCA_041478915.1 Dehalococcoidia bacterium | reverse complement strand
CTCCGCCAGGTAGCCGATGATCCCCCTGGTTACCAGTAAGCTGCAGCCGATAGTGATCATGGGAACCAAAGAAGCAATCGGGGAGCGGTATACAATGAGCAAGAGAGCAATTACCAATATAATGGTGACAAGGGTAGTCCTATCAATGGTCTGTTCAACAGAGCTGAAGAGGTCCTTGAATATGCCGGCATCGCCCGTAATGTATATCTTGGCGTCAGGATATTCAGCATGGATGTATTCCCGTATCTGCCCAATAGCCTGCTTTGCCGGCTCATCCGCAGAGGATGCCGATAGCCCTATAGTCATCAGTATTGTGGTTTTATCGCTGCTCTCTTGAGCTGATCCCACCTCCTCTTGAATGACCACTTTGGGAGCTTCATCAGAAAGCAGCCAGTCATGGATGGCTTTTGCCTCTTGCCTGTCCTGTTCAGTAAGTCCCTGCTCGTTGTAGATCACGAGTATGCCGGTGCTCTTGGGGGCTTCTGCAGTGTCGGGGAACTTCTTCTTCAACAGTTCTCGAGCATAGGTAGACTCCGTATTTTGAGGCAAAAACTGACTCTCCTCGGTGACCCCCACTTCACGGAGTGTAGGGGCCATGAGGAAAAAGGCCACGGCCAAGGCTACCCAAAAGAGTGTGATCAGGATAGCGTACTTGCTGACAAATTTGGCTAGTAGGGAGAACATTGCCCGTATTCTACTCTAACCAAGTTGTTTGGTCTATACCTCGGACTACGATGGAATCTATGCCTCTTCGCGCTGCTATCGTGCTTCTTTCGCAAGAAACAATACTGGACTGAAGCCTATACTCGTAAGTATTGTGCCCAGAAGGAAGGTCATGCGGGAGTCAATGATATCTGAGAGGAAACTACCGAAGGCCGGGCCTATCATTCAGCCAAGGGATATCGTCTGCTGATATGTGCCCATAGCCCAACCTCCCATCCTGAGGGGTGAGCCAGGCAGAAGTTTTCCGCCCTCGGTCGCCCATTCAGGTTTCTGTTGGCTTATGACTCGATCACCTATTCTGCCATTTTAGTGCCCTTGGTTGTGCACCCTTAAGTCCCCAGGGTTCACGGATACAGCGGCACCCTGAATGTTGTTTATCAAGGTAGATCACCCTCACCCTGTCCCCCTCCCGTCAAGGGAGAGGGCAAAGTCCTCCCTCCCCTAGCGGGAGGGAGTTAGACAGAGGGATCGGGTTAGCAAACGCCCTTCACCCTGAATGTTTGCAGAAGTCTTGGGAAACCTGTTATAATTTTGGTGAACGGATTCAAGATGGAGACAGAAACAGGTCTCCGCTCACACGAGGAGACACTAAGGAATTGCAGCCTATTCCGAGGGCTGAACGACAGTGAACTGGAAAAGCTGTTTCCACTTTGTCGAGAAGAGATTCACGAAGCTGGAGCGCTCATTTCCCGTCAGGGTGATCCATCCCACACCATTCGAATTGTCGAGTCGGGGAAAGTAGCGCTACAGGTAGATCTTCATATAAGCCGCAGTATGGAGGAGAGCGCAACGATTGACGTAGTGACTCGGGGAGGGACTCTGTGTCTCTCGGCGCTGATAGAGCCTCATATACTCACGGGGTCAGTGACCTGCCTTGAGCCAACAAGGCTTATTGCCATAGAAGAAGCAGACCTCAAGCCCTTGTTTGACGAAAACCCGAGGGTAGCATACCAGGTCATGAGTAACCTGGCTGAAATAGTCCGATTGAGACTCATCCGCACTGAGGAAACGACGGGGCGGATTCTATCCATTATCTTCCATGATCTAAAAACCCCTCTGGCTGCAGCTGAAAGTTATAACCGGCTCTTGCTGGGCGGTTTCACCGGCGAATTAAATGAAGAGCAAAAGACTATTGTGCAACGAAGTAGCAAGAGGCTCTCCGATCTTCTAAACCTGGTGAGCAACATGATTGATCTTTCCCGCGTTGATTTCGGGGAGTTGCGAATCGGCCGAGTTTGTTTACCAAAGGTGATAAAGGATTGTGTTGAAGCTATGCAGCCCTTGGTTGAGGAGAAGGGGCTGAAGCTGATTAACGAAGTTCCCGAAAAGCTTCCCACTATTCTGGGCGCTCCAGAGCGACTGAAGCAGGTGTTTACGAACTTGTTATCTAATGCGGTCAAGTTTACCCCGGCTGGAGGCACGGTAACAGTTACAGCCAAGGATTCTGGAATGCGCATTCAGGTTGAGGTGGCAGACACGGGAATTGGTATTCCCGCCGAGGAATTACCGAAGATATTCGACGGTTTCTATCGAGGTCTCAACGTGAGTGAAAAGGGAGCTGGCCTGGGGCTTTCTATAGCAAAAAGGATAGTCGAGTCTCACCATGGCAAGGTATGGGCGGTGAGTCCCTGCCCCGAGACGGGCAAGGGAAGCAAGTTTATCTGCGTTTTGCCCAAGGGTTCGCTACCATAACATAATGAGAGAAAGGACAGATAATTTCACCATACAGAGATCCTGAGCGGAACAGGGGAGATGGCAAAGATTCTAATAGTAGACGATGACCCCGATATTCGAATGGCAATTGGTAGCGTCTTGAGGTCGCGTGCCCATCAGGTATTTCAAGCTAGTGATGGTGAGGAAGCTTTGCGCAAGCTAAAAGAGGAAAAACCAGATTTGATGCTCTTGGATCTGCTTATACCCAAGATGGATGGCTTTGCTGTTGTTAAGGAACTGAAGAGGAAACAGCAGGATTATCCTAACATCCCTGTCCTCATCATAAGCTCGGTGAGGGAGGAATCCAGTCACCGACGCTATGAGTTGGAAGTAGGCCATAGGCTTGAGGTTGATGACTATATTGAGAAGCCCATTGAGCCCTTTGTTTTGCTTGCGCATGTAGAGAGGCTCTTGGGTAAAGGAGGGAAAGATGCCAGGCCAGACTAAGATCCTGGTTATAGATGATGATCTCGATGTGCATGCGGCAGTGAAAACTCTGCTTGAAAGCAAGTCCTATCAGGTCATACAAGCATACGATGGGGAGGAGGGTCTACAAAAAGTAGTCGAGGAAAGGCCAGATTTAATTATCCTGGATGTCATCATGCCCCGTAAGCATGGGTTCCAGGTCTGTCGGGAGCTCAAGACTGATCCCAAGTATTACTTTTTCTCTCATATCCCGGTACTGATGATGACAGTCTACCCTGGGGATAGAGAGAAGCTGCATCTATCTGTACGGGAAGGAATGGAAATGGAGGCAGAAGACTACCTTCAGAAGCCCTTTGACCCTCTGGAACTATTAAGTCGAGTAGAAGAATTACTGAAGAAAAGCAGAGGGTAGATTTGGTAAACAAGCAGGTTTTGGTTATTGGCGGGGGTGTATCGGGGATAGCTTCGGCGCTAGAGTTGGGTAATGCCGGTTTGTCTGTATACCTGGTGGAGAAGGAGGCAAGGCTCGGTGGACATGCTGCCTCATTTTGTTGCAAAGCGACGGATGTTTGCTCCAAGTGTTCTGTTTGTGTGCTCCCCGCGAAGGTGAAGGAATCCGTAATCAATCCTCAAATTGCGCTGTTAACCAATTCCACAGTGCAGAAGGTTACCGGCGAGGTTGGTAATTTTCATGTTGAAATAATGCAAAGACCCCAGCGTATTGACGAAGAAAGATGCATAGTTTGTGGACTTTGTGTAGCGGCCTGTCCTGCCGAGCCTAAGGCGGTTTATCTACCGTCGGCAGAAGCCACGCCTCTTTCCTATGTTCTTGACGAAGGGCTATGCCTTCGTTCTAAGGGAGAAAACTGTAATCTCTGTCGTGAGATTTGCCCTACGAAGGCTATAGGGTTTGAGCCCAAGCCGAAAAAGCAGGAGTTGAATGTTGGCGCCATCATTCTGGCCACTGGTTTTGAGGCCTTTGATGCCCACGAGAAAGGCTCCTTGGGCTATGGTAGATATCCTAACGTCTTGACCGGCCTCGACTTAGAGAAAATCATCTATCGTGAGGGCTATCTTAGACTCCCCACAAATGGAAAGAAGCCGGGAAGCATTGCCTTTATCCAATGTGTGGGTTCCCGCGACGAGAGTCATGGCTATTGCTCGCAGGTATGCTGCAAATATGCCATGAGATTGGCGCGACTTATCAAGTATCAATACCCTGATACTCAGGTGACCATCTTTTACATTGATCTTCAGACTGCCGGGAAGGGCTTTGCTCAGTTCTATCAGGAGTGCCGAGAAAGCATACGGTTTGTCCGCGGAGTGCCAGTTGAAGTTTCAGAGGCTTCTTCTAAGGAACTGGTGGTAAGATTTGAAGATATTACGCAAGGCAAAGTCTGCCATGAGATTTTTGATGCCGTGGTTCTTTCCGTGGGTATTTCTCCACGGAAGGATTCCTGGGACTTGGCCAAGGTTCTAGGCATCAATTTAGCGGATGATGGATTCTTTGCTGTAAAAGACTCCTTCGATCCTAACGAAACTAATGTAGAGGGTATTTTCCTTGCTGGAGCCTGTCAAGGTCCCAAGGACATCCCAGGGTCTGTCGCTCATGGAGTAGGCGCGGTGTCAAAGGTAATACAGGCGCTTGGTGTGGAGTCCGGGAAAAGGTGAGGTAATCCTTTTTCAGACGATGGAAATATGGGCAGAAGTTCATCGAGAGCTACGATATCGAATAATGATGATGAGAAGCTTTGGGCGAATAGAAAAGGAGCTTGGCAACGCAGGACTTGGTGCTTCGAGCCGGAAGAGTATTAGCTGTTACTGAAGGTCTAAGTAGCAATACCGTATCGGGAAGGGCATTAAATTTAACAAAGACGAATGACCTCTGGGCGAAGCCGTACTTTGTATGCAGCAACGAATCCCCAGAGGGCGAATTGAAACCAGGATGCCTCCGGGAGACAGACCAAGATAAGCAGGCAGAAATCCTGGTCGCCACTTTGCTCCGACCTCACAGTACATGTCTCAGAACTGCTCACCTGCTGGCGAGGCAGGCTGGGGTGGGAAATCCTACGATTGATCGCCTCTGGGGAGCCGATGCTCCAAAGCCCCTTTTGCTGATGGAATGCAGGTACAAGAACTTTTCTACAGGACGAGACGAAACAGTAGATAGACGAGGACGCAAATGGAACCAAGAATAGGAGTGTTTATCTGTGATTGTGGGGGGAGTATCAAGAATATTGACTTCTCCCTGGCTGGGAAAAAGGTGGCTAAGAGCTCTAATGTTGCCTTTGTTGACTTGAGCTCTGACCTCTGTCTCAAGGAAGGGAAGGATAAGTTGTCTTCCTCCATGAGAGCCAAGAACATAGACAGGGTAGTCGTTGCCGCCTGCTCCCCTGAGTCCAAGGGATATGTTTTCCAGCAAGTATTGGAAGGCGCCGGGTTAAATGGTCATCTTCTCTCGGTGGTAAATATCAGAGAGCAATGCTCATGGGCTCACGGAGGAGATGTTACCGAGAAGGCTCTGCAACTGATACAGATGGGGGTGAATAGAGCCCGATGGCTTAAGCCGATAGAGAAAAAGGAGGTTCCGCTAAACAAAGAGGTTCTAGTAGTCGGCGGAGGATTCTCCGGAATGAGCTCGGCTATCCAGCTTTCTCGACTCGGCCTGAGGACTGCTTTGCTGGAAAGGGAGCCGGCTTTAGGCGGGGGCAATAGGGATCTTGAAGATCTCTATGGTCTGAAGACAAGCTCGATGATAAAAGGGATAGAAGGGGATAAGAATATCGAGGTTTTCACCTCCTCTGAGGTGGTAAGGGTGGAAGGGAGGGTGGGGGATTTCACGGTAAAGATAAGGAAAGGAACAGAGGAGCTTTCCAGGGTTTTTGGAGGCATAGTATTCGCTACCGGATATGAGACTGGAGGGGACGCTGAGTTCAAGTCCGGTATACACATCACCTCGCCAAACGGGCTGGCCCACATGCTTCAAGCCTCAAATCTGGCAAGAAAGCTAAGAATCATAGGTTTTGTATTCGACTCCTCTGATGAGAATTCCCGTTTGCCTGCGATGGCTACTCTAAATACTGCCCTGGCGGCTAAACAAAAGTGGGGCAGTGAAGTTTATGTCTTCTGCAAGAATGTCAAGGTGGATGGCGAAGGACTAGAAAGCCTGTATCGTGAGGCAAGGGAATGCGGGGTGGTATTCGTCAAGTTTGAGGAAAAACCCAGAATCTCGGCTCATGATGGCCAGGCAGAGATCGAGGCCAAAGATGTCTTGCTGGGGGAGAATACGATTCTGAATTGTGATCTCCTGGTGGCCGAGGAGAGGTTCTCGCCTAGCCAGGGAACCGGGACTTTAAGCTCTCTGCTAAACGTAAGAACGGACTCCCGAGGTTTCTATCAGGATGAAAATGTGCACCTCTATCCGGTGGCCTCGGAAAGGAAAGGGATATTCTTTGTTGGAGACTGCCGCGGTGATTCGGGACCTGGCCGAGTCTTGACAGACGTCTCCAGCGTTGTCACCAGTCTCTACGAGTTGCTGGGGCCTGGGAAAATCGTAGTGGAGCGAGATAGGGTGAAGGTGGACCCTCAAAAGTGTCGGACGTGTCTTACCTGCGTTCGTGCCTGTCCGCATAGCGCAGTGGGACTCACTCGAATAGATAACGGAAGAGAAGTGGCTGAAATCTGGGATCTCGCCTGCGATGGATGCGGCATTTGTACCGCCATTTGTCCGGCCAAGGCGATCGAATTTGAGGGTTACAGTGACCAGCAAATCCTGGCCCAAATTGAAGCGATAGGAGTGTCATGAGCAGGGAAATTATGGCCTTTTGCTGTGAACATTCTGCCTATTCTGCCGCCGACCTGGCAGGAAGACTGGCTCTTCATTGCCCAGAGAACCTGCGGGTTATCCCCGTCCCATGTGCCGGACGGGTGGATACCCTTCATATCCTGAAGGCCTTCGAGAAAGGCGCCGCCGCCGTGCTGGTGCTGGGGTGCGAAGAGGGTGCTTGTCATCATCTCACCGGGAATACAAGAGCAAAAGAACGGGTGAAACATTCTGAAGTTCTCCTGAAAGAAATTGGGGGGAACGGCAGATATGTGGCAATGTCTAACCTTAGCCCTAATGCGCCTCATAAATTCGTTAAAATAATAGATGAGATGAACGAGAGAATAAAGAAGTCCGGAGAGGTAAGATGATAATCGCTGAGAGAAAACCTATGGAGGAAATCAAGCAGGTGACTGCTCCCTATAAGAAGTTGCTTCTGGCGGGCTGCGGGACCTGCGTTACCGTCTGCTGGTCAGGTGGAGAGAAGGAGGTGGGGATACTGGCCTCGCAACTGCGGCTGGCTCGGGGAACGGAAGGCAAAGACCACGCTATTCTTGAAGCTACAGTGGAGAGGCAGTGTGAAAGAGAGATGGCAGAAGAGTTGCGGAGCAAAGTGGCAGAGGTTGATGCCGTCCTCTCTTTGGCTTGTGGGGTTGGAGTGCAGACGATGGCTGAAATCTTTCAGGAAAAACCAATTTTCCCGGCGCTCAATACCACCTTTCTCGGGATGCCGGAAAAGGAGGGCGTCTGGGTGGAAATGTGTGGCGCTTGTGGGGACTGCTTCCTGGATCGAACGGGAGGCGTTTGCCCGATCGTCCGCTGCGCCAAGGGTCTTCTTAACGGCCCCTGTGGCGGCACCAGGAAAGGGGGAAAGTGCGAGATAGACCTGCAGAAGGACTGCGCCTGGGTGCTCATTTACCGCCGACTGGAGAAGCAAGGCAGGCTTGACCTGATGCAGAAATATTATCCACCGAAGAATTTCCGGGTCGTAAAGAGACCGGGGAAAATCCAGGCGATAAAGGCTTAAGGGGTGAAGGATGACAGCATCTTTTAGAGAGACTCTCAAAACCAAAGACTTCATCGTAACTGCTGAGGCAGCTCCGGTAAAAGGCTCCAATATGTCGAAACCGATTGAGAATATTGAGCTTCTGAAAGATAAGGTGGATGCGCTGAACGTGACCGACAATCAAAGTTCGGTGATGCGCT
>JBGOXA010000230.1:0-3579 GCA_041478915.1 Dehalococcoidia bacterium | reverse complement strand
GGCAGATCATCCTTCGCGGCTCCGATCCGGCTCACCTTCTGGCCGATATGCCTCTGCCACAAGGTTGGGCAGTGAACATTGACCCGGTGGGCTTGCTGTAACAAGGATGGGATTTCCTGGGTTCCTGTCCTTCCAGGAAGGACAGGAACGACACAATAAATGTGGGGATCGTATTTTTTGGGTAATGCGGGTTCTCTAAAGCCAATCGCTGATTTTGGACAGGCCTTCCTTTTTGATAATTGATGACATAGAATTGAATAAGGCGGGATACCAGTCACATTGGTGTTTCTCGCATCTCTCAGACAAGAGGATGGTCAGAAAAAGGTGAAAAGGTTCGATATTATTGAGCACACGGCTGACGTTGGCATTACAGCCTACGGGGCAAATCTAAAGGAGGCCTTTGCTAATGCAGCTTATGCCATGTTCACCTTGATAGCCGACCTGGAAAATGTGAGGGAAGACGTCCGCCGCCAGATAGAGGTGGCAGCCGAGGACCGAGAGAGTCTGCTGGTATCTTGGCTAAACGAGCTCCTCTACATATTTGATGTGGAGAGGACTATCTTTAAGAGGTTTGAGGTGACAGAGCTCGGTGACACCAGTCTCAAGGCCGAGGGCTATGGAGAGCTACTAGACCAATCACGCCACGGCCTGAGAGGAGGGCTCAAGGCAGCTACTTATCACATGCTGAAAATAGAGAAGAACGACGGATACAGCGTTCGGGTGATCTTCGACACCTAGAGAGGGGAGAGGAGATGGCACACTGGGACGGACCGCTGAACAAGATAGATGACTACCGCTGGGAGATCCCCAAGAGCTACAAACCGGGCATGAGAGTCCCCGGACTGATCTATGCCGACGAGAAAATGCTAGAGGGCATTCGGCAGGAACAGGCCCTGGAGCAGGTGGTCAATGTGGCTTTCCTGCCGGGCATTGTGGGATACTCTTTGGCTATGCCCGATATCCACTGGGGCTACGGCTTTCCCATAGGCGGAGTGGCAGCTACCAGGGTGGAAGATGGAGTAGTTTCCCCAGGCGGCGTAGGCTATGACATCAACTGCGGAGTGAGGCTTCTACGCACTAACCTGCATGAGGCAGAGGTCAGGGCCAAGCTGGAAAAGCTGCTGACGGAGCTTTTCGTCAACGTCCCTTCCGGGGTCGGCTCCACGGGGAAAATAAAGGTCGGCAAGAAGGAAATGGACGACATTCTAACCGGAGGTGCTCGTTGGGCGGTGAGGCGGGGGTTCGGCACCGAGGATGACCTGGAAGCGACCGAAGAAGGGGGCTGCCTGAAGGGGGCTGACCCGGGCAAGGTGAGCTTGAAGGCCAAGGAACGCGGTTCGCCCCAATCAGGGACCCTGGGCGCTGGGAACCACTTCCTCGAGGTTGAGGTAGTGGAGGAGATCTTTGAGCCAGACCTAGCCAGGAGCATGGGCATTGAGGATGTCGGCCAGGTTTTGCTCCTGATTCATACTGGAAGTCGGGGCCTGGGTCACCAGGTATGCGATGATTATGTCAGAATGCTGCGGCAAGCGTCGAGGAAGTATAACATCAACCTTCCTGACCAGGAGTTGGCCTGTGCCCCGGTGAAATCACCTGAAGGGCAAGATTATCTGGCTGCTATGGCTTGTGCGGCCAACTATGCCTGGGCCAATCGACAGTGCATCGCCCATTGGGCCAGGGAATGCTTTGTTAAAGTCTTTGGCAAGTCACTGCCGCAGATAGGGCTGGAAATGGTCTATGACGTGGCCCATAACATCGCCAAGATCGAAACCTACGAAGTGAATGGCAAGAGGCTCAACCTTTGCATCCATCGCAAAGGGGCAACCAGGGCTTTCCCTCCCGGTCACCCTGACGTACCTCCCAAGTACCGGAAGATAGGACAGCCGGTGCTTATCCCAGGAGACATGGGGCGTGGCTCCTATTTGGCAGTAGGAACCGAGACGGCGATAAAGGAGTCCTTCGGGTCTGTCTGTCACGGGGCCGGCAGGGTCAAGAGCCGCCACGCCGCCAGGCGCAGCCTGACGGATGCAGAGGTGGCCAGGGAACTAGCCTCAAGAGGAATTCTGGCCAAGGCAGCCAGCCGGGGAAGCCTGTCCGAAGAGGCCTCCGAGGCATACAAGAATATAGACGAGGTGGTGGACATATGCCATAAGGCAGGCCTGTGCCGCAAAGTGGTCAAGGCAAGACCTATAGGAGTAGTTAAGGGCTAACCTTTTAGAAGGTCGTCAGGAGGCTCGACTCTTACCCCTTGCTGGTTACCCAGGCAACACATTGGTCGATATCCTCTTCTTCCCGCAATGTCACAATTATGTAACTTTATCTTTCTGAATTTTATTACTTCTACATCCCCGATTGCCTATTTATGTACAGCGCTGGTTTTTGGGGGCCAAGATATGGCTAACGAGGGCAAGGTCATGCTCTCGTACTGCCGCACGGTCGAGGTAAGAGACGGGGCAACTCAAGGTGGACAAAGAGTACAAACGATAGACTGCAGGAGGTGAACTATGTGGCACGCACACGAGGGTATGGGCTGGTGGATAGTGTTCGGCGGCATTGCCACGCTCCTTTTTTGGGGTGCCGTCATCTGGCTGGTGGTTTGGGGAATAACGAGGCTAACGGGGAACAAACGTTCATCAGGAGGCACAGGGGAGGGGCGCAGCCCCCTGGACATCGCCAAGGAGCGCTACGCCAGGGGCGAAATTACCAAGGAACAGTTCGAGCAGATCAAGAAAGACCTATCCTAGCGCAAAACCGGAGGCCCAGAAATGGCGACTGAAGACAGGACCACGGAACTTGCCAGAAAGCGATACGACCGAATCGCTCCCCTCTATGACTTCATGGAGAGCATGGTTGAGAGATTCCGCTTCCGTAGGTGGCGCAAGATGCTGTGGAGCCGGATGGAGGGCACCCGCATCCTGGAAGTTGGAGTTGGCACTGGCAAGAATTTCCCCTATTACCCCAGAGACGCTGAAATAACCGCCATCGACTTCAGTGAGCGAATGCTCGCCCGAGCTCATGAGAAAGCCACAAAGCAGAGCGCGCGGGTCCATTTACAGCAAATGGATGTGCAACACCTCACGTTTGAAGATAATACTTTTGATACTGTAGCAGCCACTTTTGTCTTTTGCTCTGTTCCTAACCCTGTTGGCGGCTTGATGGAAGTTGCCCGGGTTTGCAGACCCGGTGGCAAGGTGGTGCTGCTGGAGCATGTCCTGAGCGCCAACCCTGCTCTGGCGTGGGTCATGAACCTTATCAATCCCTTGGCAGTGCGAATCAGCGGGGCGAACATCAACCGAGTAACCGTAGACAATGTGGTCAAGAGTGGCCTTGTGCTAGAACAAGTTACCGACCTCGGAGCGGGAATCTTCAAATTGATTGAGGCCAGAAAGCGCTGACCACCATAAACCTCGCTTGCGAGACCGCTTATCAACGCGTCCTTCCGCCAGGAAGGATCAGAATGCCATTAATAAACAACCTCCGCTTACCAGAGTTGATTTTCCATGAAAACCAAGCTATAAACATTCCTTAAAAGGACCACCGAGTTTAGGATGTGTCCTAGTTTGGTAGAGGGGGTCATCT
>JBGOXA010000309.1:0-2857 GCA_041478915.1 Dehalococcoidia bacterium | reverse complement strand
CGGCCTCCCTTTAAGTGGCGGGCCAGAAAGGTGGGATACCAGAGCATCTCCTCCGGAACGGTGTCCCTGAAACGACTGTAGACCAGGTCGCAGCCTACGCAGAAGGCGAGGATCTTCTTGGCACCGACCTGGCGGGCCTGGATCAGGTTGTTCTCCAGGAATTCACGGGCGAGCACATCAGCCTGTTTCAGCTCATCACCCGTCTTGTCCTTGGCGGCCTGGCGCAGCAGGATGTTGCCGCAGCAGTGTTCCTTGCGAAGGAGGGTGTAATCGACCTTGAAGTGTTCGAGAAGAAGCCTGAATGCCTTCAGGCCCTCAGGCACCAGCGAAGGCAGGAAGCAGCTGGCGATGAGCGCATATTCTGCCTTGTCTCCGCTCCAGAACCCCATGTCCTTCAGGAGCTTGGCCCTTTGATCAACCCCAGCAGTTCCCTGGGCAATGCCGCTTTCGCGGATATCGGCGATCAATCTCTCGTCAAGCACAATCAG
Source organism: Dehalococcoidia bacterium (assembly GCA_041478915.1). Lineage (GTDB taxonomy): Bacteria > Chloroflexota > Dehalococcoidia > UBA2247 > RBG-13-53-26 > VGOE01. Next base: position 2,369 of record JBGOXA010000309.1, on the reverse strand, counting down.
ACCTTCCGCACATCATCATCCCGAGCGCCATCATTAACTGGCATGGTAGATGATGGGCTGGCGGCTGTCAATCGGATGCGTCTGCGATGACTGCCAACCGAAGGAAGGCTGTCGAGATTCGTGCGCCGTACGCTGGAAGGCCGACGGCGCTCACAGTTCAGTCACAACTCTCTATCTGGAGACATGTGTTCGCCCTCGTGGATGAGCACGAGTTCGAAAGAGGCCCATGTACTGGCCAGGGGCTTGACAATGTGGTGGAATATTGCTATTATGCTAATAGTTAGGAGAACGCTAAAGGATAGCTCGGATGAAATGGATACTCCGGACACCGAATGAGGAGATTCTGCCGGGCAAGAACCCAGACGGTTTCGAAGACAATCCGAGGGGAATCGATGGGGGACTTGGCTGAGGGAGTGAATGTAGAATGCTAATGCGATCAACGGGACTAGGAAAGACTGAGCTCAGGGGCAAGATCACCGGGCTGGTACGCAATGGGGACTATCTGGTCCTCCAAGTGGAGACCATTGAGCCGGTGAAGTGGAAAATCCGGGTGGCCATCGCCAAGCCGGACATATGGCAGGTCATCAAAGGCATCCTGAGATGGAAGAACATGAAGCTGCTGCTCTCCACTAAGTGGAAAGCTGAGCCAAAGCACCCCGGCGAGTTCTAGTTTTGAAATCGAGAGATCAGGCACTGTAAGAAGATAGGACGTCCAGTACACCTGAGAGACAGGGAAAGGAGGAGCCAAAATGCAGTGGGAAACGATTCTCCTTCTACTCCTCGCGGCACCGTTTGTGCTGTACTACGTGATACGTGATCGCATAGTAGGAATGAAAAGGAAAGCCGAAGCGAGACAGAAGAGCTAGGTTGCCAGCGCGGCTCCAACAGGTTTGGCTTCTCAACGACGGGGGAGTATTCACTTCCCCGTTTGCTGTTTCCAGGCAGCACAACCGGCTCTGTGATTCTCAAGCCAGTCCGCTGCCTCAGCTTCTGAGCTAGCGCAACATGGCCTGACCGCCATCTACCATCAAGGTCTGTCCGGTGATGTAGTCCGAATCCGAACAGGACAAGAAGACGACTGCCCTGCCGATATCGTTCTCACAGTCCCCGAAGCGCCGCAATGGCACCGCGGCCAGAAGATGCTTCAGCATTTCGGGGTTTGTCTTTGACCATTCCTCTATGTTTGGAGAACTGGCCAGCGGGCAGACGGCGTTCACGTTGATCTTATAGCGTGCCCATTCGTGGCAGGCGACCCTTGTGAGTGCGCGGATGCCCTCCTTGGCGGCGGCATAGGCCGCCCAGCCGCGATGTCCCTCCAGGCCAGCGGCTGAACCGAAGTTAATGATCTTGCCGCCGTGTTGCTTGAGATAGGGAAAGGACTCCTGCATGGAGTAGAATGTGCCCATCAGGCCTGATCCCAGTGCCAAAGCCATGTCTTCGTCAGTGGTATCCTGAAGAAGCACGTCTTTTCGCATGGCCTGTGCCACGTTCACCAGGATGTTCACCGTCCCGAACTCCTTCACCGCTACGGCCACTACGGCTTTCACCTGGTCGCGCCGGCTGACATCGCAGGTGACTGGGAGAGCGCGGGCACCGATCATCGCCTTGATGTCGTTGGCAGTCCGCTGGCAGGCGGCCTCCTGTATGTCCGCCAGGACGACCGAGGCGCCCTCCTTAGCCAGAGCCAAAGCCACCCCGCGGCCTATGCCCTGCCCCGCTCCTGTTACAATAGCTACCTTGCCATCCAGCTTTCCCATTCTCTTGGTGCCCTCCACTTCAGATTCTATGTGCCTATCTAGTGCTGTGCCTCTCGCCGGCGGTCCGCAGACCGGGCGAGTGTCAGCCAGACAGGATCGTCAAGTCATCGGCGCTCAACCACCTTGCTCCCCACACTGCCACCCAGTTCCCCTGGGTGTCTTTCTCCTGTGCCGAAGAGGGCAAGAGACTGACGTAGTCCTTGATCTTGGAGTAGTACTCGTCGTACTCTGTGGTCGACGTCACGAAGTCCATGCTGATTCTGAGAGGCACAACCTTAACGATCACCTGATCGTTGAGGCGCGGCTTGTAGTCGGCAAGAGGGGGCGAAAAACACTCGCCGGCAATCACAACAGCGGTGTCCTTGCCGTCCGAGATGAAGAGAAGCCCCATCCCTTCTGGGATCCCGAAGGTTGACGATGGCCCAATCATTGCCACAGAGGCCGTTCCTGTGAGCGGGACATATGATCCCTGGTAGGTCCTCAGATGAGAGGTCAACTCAGACACGGACACTGTCTCGTTATCGCTCACCTTGACCTCCACCTGCTTCTGGAAGCTCCCACTGCTGTCGGTCGCTCTCAGAGTGATCTGGTGATAGTCTTCTGACAATGGGG
>JBGOXA010000176.1:0-4483 GCA_041478915.1 Dehalococcoidia bacterium | reverse complement strand
TGAGCCGTGTGGGATTCGAACCCACGGCACCCTGATTAAAAGTCATGGAGTGCCAGAAACAGCTATGAAAGGAGGTGATTTGAGCATCCGCGACACCCTGATTCGGCTTGACACCCTGACTCTTCAGACACTGGGTCTTGACCGACGAGAAACAGAACAGGAGGTTGAGACCCATGACATCCACACAACTTGGCAGCCAGAAGCAGACCACGCTTTCAGGCCTCATCGATTACTACGAGGTGTGCAACAAATGCGAAGGCAAGAGTCCCAAGACTATAACCTGGTACTCTGCCAATCTGCGGCACTTCTGCCAGTATCTCAGAAGCAGGCATCTCCCTGATTCAATCGACGGCCTGAACACGCAACTTCTGCGAGAATATGTCCTCCATTTGCTAGGCCGGAACAAGCTCACCGGACACCCGTGCACCCAAACAAAAGCAGAACCGTTGTCCGCAGCAACGGTACACGGCCATGTCAGGACTTTAAGGGCTTTCTTCGCCTGGCTAGCCCGAGAAGGATTCGTTGACCATAACCTTGCGAGCGGTCTGAGGCCGCCCAAAGTGCCTGTCAAGGTGGTCTCGGTGCTCTCAGACGAAGAAATAAAGTCAATCCTCAGAACGTTCAATCTAACAAATCCCTGCGATGCCAGAAATCGGACTATCTTCATGATGCTGCTGGACACCGGACTGAGGATCGGCGAGCTCATCACCCTGAAGATGGATGACGTTCGTCTAAACGAGGGGTTTGTGAAGGTCATGGGCAAGGGGCAGAAGGAACGCCTGGTGCCAGTGGGCAACAATGCCCAGAGGGCCTTGCAGCGGTACTTGTTTCGCTATAGGCCTACCCCAGTTCACCCAGGGATTGGGAACGTCTTCCTGTCAATCCATGGCGGCCCATTGACCGAGAACAGCATGAAACTCATGTTTGCCAGAATGGCCCAACGGTCGGCGGTTAAGAGATTGCACGCTCATCTCTGTAGACACACATTTGCCACCAGATTCCTGACCAACGGAGGAGATATATTTACTCTCCAGCAGATACTCGGGCATTCAACACTGGAGATGGTGAGACGCTACGCAAGCCTGTCCTCCGACCACGTAAAGCTACAGCATCAAAGGTTCTCACCACTGGACCGCCTCGGCTCGTGCACGGCGTAGTCGATCAGAAGATACGCCACTAGACTCAGGTGACAGCCATACAGAGATATTGACGGGCGTAAACTTATCGCCTGCTGCCCGCAAATCACCCAGTTTGCTGTCCTTAGTCTGAACGGCAGCAGCTATGGACAGCTGGGTCCGTTGCACTGAGGCGATGAACCAGCCACGATCGGTCTGATTACTGGCTCCGGCTGCCTCGCCGAGACAGAGGAGGTTTTGCATTTGTTCAAATTAAAGTGCACAATATCAAAAAGGTGTTCAAAATCGCGTTCACATTTTCATTATATTCATCAAAATAATGGACCTGCCACCGATTTTGTTTACGGGGTATGGACGAGAGTTAAGGAGGAGGGCTAACCCTAATGGTGGATAGCAGCAAGCGAAGCCGCTAAGGCCAGCGGTTTCCGGGCCAAGGATTCTTACCATCCAGGAGGTGTCGCTATGCCGAAGGAAATATCGCCGGCTAAAAGGAGACGGGCGTTGGTTCTGTACGTCCAGGGCCTTCCCTTCGTTGAGATTGCCACAAAAACGGGGCTATCAACCGGTAGCGTGGCGAACATTGTTCAGGAGGCGAAAGAGGGGAAATTTGAAGAGGTGAGAGATGTTCGTGAACAGATAGATGGCCTCCGTGAACTCTCCGTCGCACTGAGAAAGGGCAAGCTGGAGATTGCTCAGGCTTTCCTGGGTTTGTCTTTCTATGAAAGGCTGGTGAAATTGGGGATAGGGCCGGATGCGCTGGACAGTTGGGCAAAGATGTGCCATGAGATTTCCCCTCCCGATTATGCGGTAGAAGAGTTTGTGAATGCGGCACTGCGGCTGAAGGAACTGGAGCGCCTAAAGGGCATGGCCTACGAGGAGCTGGTTGAGGATTATGAAACGAAGAGTGAAGCTCTAAATGAAGTCGAGTCAAAGACCAATGAGCTGGAAACAACCCGGCAAGCTCTTAGCGAGGAAATCCACAACCTTAGCGACGAAAAGCGCACCTTAAAGGCAGAGGTCAGGGGACTCAGCACTGAGAGGAGTCTTATCTCTGGGAGGCTGAAGAAATGGAAGGAAGAGGAAGAAGACCTGAAGGCTGAAGTGGCCGAAATCCAGAAGAGACTCGGAGGGCTCAAAAGAGAGTCCAAGCGCCTGGAAAGCAGAACGGTGGCCTTGAGGGAGGAGGTAGACCAGAAAGAAGGCATACTGAGCAGCCTTAAATCCCTGGGGTTTGGTGAAGGAGAATTGCTGAGACTGAAGAATAAGCTGGAAGAGCTGGCAGCAGATGGGAATATCAAGCCGGCTGAGCTCAGGGAAGACCTGTTTCTTGACCTGGACAGCTACACCAGCGTTTTGGGTTTCAGAAATGAGGCGGCAAAATTGCGGGCAGAGGTGAAGACCTTAAGGGAAGAGAAGGAAGGGTTAACAGAAGCAAACGAGAATTTGCGCCAGGCAGTAAAGGAATTGCAGAAGGTATCAGATCAGGCTAGGATGAACATCAAAAAGAAAGAAGCCGAGATAGTCGACAGCATGGGTAAGCTCTTCAATGAAGCCGGAAAGGCACTGGACCAGTCCGTATCCGGGGCCAAATCAAGAGTCAACGAACTTCAGGGCGATATCCAGTCTGCGAGGCAACAAGTGAAGAATGAATTGGGAACAGTGGTAAGTGAAGCTGTTGACTACGGACGAGCGATGGCAAGAATGGAGAAGGTGGAAGGCGAAAGGGAGGAACTGGTAAGGCTGTTCGGGATACTGGGAGACGTTTCCTCTGTTCCCAAAGATATGGCAGTCAAGGCACCACTGGTGGTCCTCGGGAAATTCCGCCAGTGGGTCGAAAGGAACCACGGCCTGAGGAATGAGAAGAAGTTACTATCGAGCGTGGAAGAGATCGTCGGTTTGCTGACGATGGAGGCCACATGACGCGAGACGAATTCATATCGAGGGCCGATGCTGTTGTGGAACAACTGAGGGTGGCATTTGCGAATTTTGAGGATGCCTTGCGGGAGGAGAGAAGGCGATACTGGCTTGCGTTCGTAGATGTGTTCGATCAGGAAGTAGAAGAGGCGGCAGGGAAGCACGGTAGCAAAGGGGTGAATCCGTACATGACTCTTATTGGCGGCGCATTAATGGTGACGGGGGATATGATGGAGAGAAATCCCAAGAACTTTGTGTCTGGCTATGGATTCAGCAAGTTAGGCGACGATATCTCGAAAGGCACTGATCTGGTCGTCAGAATCAGCCCTAAAGATGGAATCGCGATGCTCGAGAGCTTTAAGATCCTGGAGTTTCCCAAAAGAGATTGGCCAAAGCAAGATGCGGAGGGCAGGCTCTTACTCACTCCCGCTGAATTCAAATCCAGGATGCAGGAACTGAGGAGAGAGATCCGGGGCATGGAGGAGCCGTGGCCTCTGCCTGTCGAGATGAAGCAGGCTGAAACTGCGATTGTAGGATTAACTAAGAAGCAGAACTGATCCGGCTGTACATTAAGATGTGTTGTTCAACGAGGGTTATTCTCTTTACTGGCCACTTTTCCATATTTTACTTGGCGTAACATTCCGATAAATTGTTGTGCCTATCTTCACATAGCGGCAGCTTTTGGGTATCGTTACCTTATGGTGACTGATGTAGAGCAGGCATGAACGCGATTACCATTGCCACGATGATTACAATAGCAATCACGATATAGATAACGTAGACAACCTTCTTGGAAAGTCTCATACAGTCCGATCTTAAGTTTTAATATATAACATTTCACAGGTAGTATTATTATACAGGCATCTCGCCAGCAAAGTGAGTTGTGGTCTGAGCTGAGAGCCAACAAATCAATCCGAACGACGGACTCTGGGGCAATTTGACTGTCACAAAATGGCTGATTGTTTTATAGGAAGTTGTCTTGATATAATCAGCGCAAGACTAACACTATATGAGGGTGCCCATGAAAGAAGATCTTGCAGAAACCCTGTTCAATGCTGTGAATGAGCAGGGTTACCTATTCTCCGAGGCATGTGCAGATTTATTGAGTAAACGGCGAACTGGATGGGAAGTCGCAACCCAAGAGTATCCTGTCACGCTAGCGGCTGAAGACACCCGCATCGATATAGTTTTGCGTAGCACTGAGCACAAGGGAGCTGAAGATCTATACGGTATAGTCGAGTGCAAACGGGCAGACCCTCACTATGTATGCTGGTTGTTCGGGTCATGGGGTTCCCTTGAGGATGCAAATTGTTTATGCAGTGGGGTAGAACACGCTGGCGGTAGCTCAGACAAAGCCCCTAGGAGCCTGTCTGAGTAATAGCTTTGAATAGCCATGAGAAGAATAATCGGTGCCAAACTGAATGAATCTCCCC
>JBGOXA010000181.1:0-4410 GCA_041478915.1 Dehalococcoidia bacterium | reverse complement strand
GGCGGCTCTGGATGACTGGCCTGAGATCGACTCGCTGATATTCCACTACTCGCTTGACTCGCTTCCAGGCATCATCCGCGATTGGATAATAGCCACGGGGTCGGGGCCACCCATCGTTGCCGCCAAGGAATGCCACCTGCCTGTGGCCACAGTGGTCCACTTCATAGCCAATGAAGACTCATGGTTGCCATCGCTAAAGACTCAGCGAATGTGCATCGAGGCTGGATTCCCCCTTTTCTTATCAATGCGAGGCGCAGCCAGGGCCATCCGAAGGCTGGTAGAGTTCAACAAGGCACACCCCGAGTTGCTGAGATCGCTAAGAGAAGAGGTGGCATCCGTCTGAACTGAAACAGAAAAGAGCGGCCAGAGCTGGCCGCTGACGATGTGGGAATAATACCCACGGGCGCCTGTTACGATTGCCACTGCTCAGATGGACTGTTTTCTGCACCTGAGATATAGTATATTGTGAGGAGGTGAACCTATGACTACTAGAGACGTCTACTTGGAACTGGCAGAGATGGTAGACAAGAACGATCCTGTGGGCCTGCCGGCTACACCGGCAATGTTGAAGGTCCTGAGCCTGCAGTTTACGCCTGAGGAGGCCCGTTTGGCTATTCAGGTAGGTCTCACTGGCGGAACGCTGAGCGAGCTTTCGGCGAAGACGGGCATAGGCAAAGCCACGCTCAAAAAGATGCTGAAGACCATGGCGTACAAAGGCACCATGTGGATCGATCCAGACAAGAAAGATCCCGTCTACCGGGTCGTGGGCGCTACGGCACCAGGGCTTATTGAAACAGGTATCTGGGGCAACATAAGGTTCCCCTATGATGTTGAACTGGGCAAAGCCTTACACCAGGCTATCTTTGATCTGGCCAGGGACAAGCTGTGTAAGCTCGGGTTCCCCTACGCGCCTGTCTTCGCTAATCCATGGGCCCTGCCCGAAGACGCCCTTCCTTCTGAGAACCTCGCTGAGACGCTCCGCAAACAGGACTTTATCAGCGTCTCTTTTTGCCCGTGCCGTCTCTCACATTGGCTTGCAGACCCCGGCAACCACTGCCAGCACCTCCTGGAAACGTGCATCCATTACGGCGATGGTGGCCGATGGTGTGTCGAGCACGGTCAGGCTCGTCGGATTAGCGCCGATGAGGCTGTAGAGTTGCTCCGCAAATGCAATCTGGATGGGCTTGTTCACTCCATTGACCTGAATGGATTTATTTGCAATTGCTGTGCGGACTGCTGCGTTAACTTCAGAGGGCAGCTTGAGCTGGGTGCCAAGACACTGATCCCATCTCCCTTTCAGCCTCAGATCGACCGCGAGAAATGCAACGCATGTGCGCTCTGTGCTGACGCCTGCCCGGTAGGCGCCATGCAGGTTGATGATTTTGCCGAGCCGGACAGCGATCTCTGCATCGGATGCGGTGTATGCGTTCCCCGTTGCGATGTGCAAGCCATAAATTTGGTTAGGCGCGTCCCTGCCTGAGGGTGCTTCGGCAGAATGCGTTCAAACTGACCACGGCGTAGTACAAACACGGGAAAGGAGGGATCGTGCTCACCAAATACGATGAGTTCCTTTGCCATCAGATTGAGACAACCTTCGATCACGTAAATACGAGTGCCCGGGAATGGACCGAGAGGGTGATACTGCATCATCACGATACCAAAGGGAAATACCAACTCAGTCTCGGCTTTGGTCTGTATCCGAACCGCAACGTTATTGATGCCTTCGGCTTGCTCACATTGGACGAGAAGACACAGTACAATGTCCGGGCATCGCGTGAGCTGCGCCCTCAACCGGATGAGGTCAGGGTTGGCCCGTTCTCTTACGACATTGTGGAGCCCTTGAAGAAGCTACGCAGCCGTCTTGATGACAACCAGTATGGGCTCAGCTACGACGTCGAGTTCGAGGCGGTCATGCCTCCCAGTGCAGAGGACCCGCAATTCGCCAGGTACAAAGGCAGGGTAGTTGAGAACATAGAGCGATACGTCCAGGCAGGGAGGGGGAACGGGTGGATCAAAGTTGAAGGCAACATCATCAAGCTTGACAGGAAAACGTGCTTTGTGGAGAGGGACCACTCGTGGGGAATCAGACGTACCGGCGCTGGGGGAGAAACGTTAGTGGAGCCCGCTGAGATACCTATTGGCTTCGTGCATAGCTGGGCCGTCATGCAGTTTGAGAAATGGGGCGCCTGCTACATCATCAGGGAGCTATGGGACGGAACGCAAATTCTGTCGAGCGGCGCGATTTTCTATCCTTATGGTAGCGGGAAAGAGGAAACCAGACTGGTCCGAATAGAACATGGCTTTAAGTTCCGCTCTCACATTAGGAAGATAACTTCCGGGACTGTCACTCTGATTGCAGCCGATGGCGTCAGGACTGGGATCTCGGTCAAACCATTGAACTACGTCTGTCTCAAACCTGGTGGGTACTTACCCTACAACGGATGGGCACACGGTCAGTGGATGGGCTCGGGGTGGATGGAAGGTTTCAAGCTGAATCTGACAGACAAGAAGATTCTTGAGGAGGCATCGTGGCTTGACACCACTTCGTGTGAACTACGCTGTGGCAATGAGATCGGCTACGGGGTCATCGAGGTGGTCATCGCGGGCAAGTACCCGAAATACGGCTTTGAGGGATACTGAGACAGCGGGCGAACCAGTGGCTACAATAAGAGGCTATCGCTGGTAGGGGAGTATAGGACGGCAATTGGGCTTTAAGGAGGACAACCTATGCAGGTGAGGCAGTTGGATCCGTCCGTGGTACAGTCAGTGATCGCCTCCTGGCTGCAGAAGAAAATGCCCAAGGTCAGGGACATATCTATCACCAACATCGAAAGGTCAGGGTCAGGGATGTCCAATGAGACCTTCCTCTTCGATGTGAGCTGGAGAGAGGGCAAGAAATCCCGGTCCGAGGGGATGGTGCTCCGCCTGCCTCCCAGGGCGCATCCCGTTCACCCCGAATATGACCTGAAGAAGCAGTTCACCATCATGCAATCGCTGGCGAAAACCAATGTCCCGGTGCCCAAGATGTATTGGATGGAAGAGGACACCGAGGTATTGGGGGCTCCCTTCTACATCATGGGCAAGCTCAACGGCATTGTCCCGCTTGATTACCCTCCTTATCACTCCTTCGGAGTATACTTCAACGCTACGCCATTGCAGCGGGCCAAGATGTGGTGGGGGAGCCTGGATGCCATGGCTAAGGTGCATAAGGTGGACTGGGAGAAGCTCGGGCTGTCTTTCCTCGGGGCACCCAAAGGGGGCACCGATCCGGTGGATCGTCGGCTGGACTACCTGGAGAGATTTCTCAACTGGATCAAGGAAGGCCCTCAGGATACTCAATCGATGCTGGAAACAGCGCTCAAATGGCTGAGGCAGAACCGCTACGTGCCGGAGCGCGTCGGACTGTGCTGGGGTGACACTCGACTACCAAACACCATGTACGACCAGAATTTCGATGTTATCGCAGTGCTGGACTGGGAGATGGCCTACCTTGGCGATCCTGAGTCTGATTTGGCATGGTTCCTACTGGCGGACTGGCAGCACAGCGAAGGCTACGGTATCCCTCGGCTGGAGGGCAGCCCCAGCAGAGAAGAGACCATCAAGCGCTATGAAGAGCTCACCGGGTTCAAGGTGAAGAACCTCTTCTACAATGAGGTCCTGAATGCCTTCTATTATGCCATAGTCACGGCGAAAGTGTTCAAGAACCTCAAGAAGATGGGCATTAGCCAGCCCGGAGATGCCACGGAGTACAACACCCCTAGCCACCAGAGCCTGGCCAGCCTGCTCAATCTGCCTGCCCCTACAGCACCAAGGAAGACAGTGAAGCCTGAGGAGATAACAGCCACTGTCCAGTTCCACCTGACAGGGCCCAAAGGCGGCGACTGGTACCTCATATACGATAAGGGACGGGCAACGCGCCATGACGGGACGGTGGTGAATCCGACTTGTACCCTGATCGCCTCGGCAGAAGACTGGGCGGCTATACAAAGGGGCGAGATGGTTCGTTTCCAGGCATGGACCAGCGGCAAGCTGAAGATAGAGGGCGACATGACCCTGTTCCTGCAACTGGAGGAGACCATTTCCAAGTTTACTCGCGGGGGACAGTAGCCGCTGCCTCATCTTTCGATAACACCTGGAAGCATCAAGGTCTCCGTCCCCGGACTGGTAAGCTGGAAGGTTCTTCACACTATGAAGCCGAGGCAAAATTAAACAGCCTCAGGGTGGCCGGGAGGTGACCCAATGGATCGCAACGAGATCTTGGACTCCATCAAGGCCAAGGTGAAAAACGATAACCTGATAAAGCACATGCTAGCCACTGAGGCTATTATGAGAGCGCTGGCGAGAAGGCTCCATGAGGGCGAAGAGGAATGGGGGCTGACTGGTCTGATGCATGACATCGATGTGGAGTTG
>JBGOXA010000306.1:0-2867 GCA_041478915.1 Dehalococcoidia bacterium | reverse complement strand
TTTCTTGTTCCTTTTGCCAGGATGGGCGCTCTCTACTGTCAAAGGCATAGTGGAAGCCCTTGGTGCAGGTATTGAGGCACTCCGCGAAGTTATCCATCTCTCTCAGGACATTATCGAGCAGGACATAGCCCTGTTTCAGGTCGCCGTAGGAGCCGGCACGGAGTTCGTTGAGGTCCAGGACCTCGGCCCGGCTGCCGGCCTTCTCCTTAGCCAACTCCATGATCTCCTTCGGTACTTTAACAGTAGCCTTCTCACGGACTTCTTGGGCATCCCTCTTGCCCATGTAGTTGTCACAGGCGAAGACCTCTGTGGCGCCAACGCGACTAACTGAATGTACACTGCTACCATCGCAGTGACCGACAGAAAGGCAGGTCAGGCAGGGATAATTAGGGTTGACCCCTTTCAGCTGCTCGATTCTCTGTTTAGCTTTTTCCCTCTCCTCTTCCGGGATTGTGTCAACGACCGGTACCGGCTCGGGTATTTCTTGAGAAATAGGCGTCTTAGCCTGGCGCTCCAACTCGGCAGCAGCCGCCCTTTTGATAATATCCTCCTGCATCTTCTTCTTGGCCTCGGCTGCCCTCTTTTCCTTGTGGGCCTTCTGCTTCTTCTCCCAGCAGTCTATCTTGGTGCACCAGAGGCAGGCATAGCTCTTTGTCGGGTGTGTCTTAATGGTCGACTCGCAGGTTTTGCAGCCAGCCTTGTCCGTGTCGAAGAGTACCTCATCCTGATGGGAGTAGCCATAATCACTACCAATACCGAGCGGTTTGAAGTTTCCCTGTACGGTGCTGTGGATTGCCTTTTGCATACCTTCGACTGTCGCGGCACATACCCCATAACGGCCGACCGTTCCCGGGGTTTCTACCGACTTGATGGCATCCAGCATCAACCACTTGCTATCCTTGGGGGTTTTCTTATAGCCCTTTTCCTTCCGGCTCCAGCGCTGGTCTGCTCCCGCAGCGGTGAGCCCCTCGAAGATGAGGAGCTCCCGGGCCATGGTGAAAGATATCCTGCCCTCGTCGATCTTATCTAAGATCTCATCCGGCAGCCTCATTACCCGCCTCATGTTGGAGACGTTGCCCTGGGTCATGCTGAGCTTTTCCCCCAGGCCGGTTTCGGTGGCATCGGGGAACACCTCGAAGTACCTGGCGACAGACCTGGCCAGGTCAATCGGGGTAATGTCCGAGCGTTTCAGATTTTCCTCGAGCGCAAAGATCACCATTTCTTGGTCAGTTATTTCCCTGATTTCAACCGGCATCGTTGGCCACTTCTTTGGGTTCCTTTTCTTGAGCCTCTGGAAGGCACGCTTCCGGATATGGCCGAAAGCAAGTTCCACGTCGCCGTTGCGCTGGCGCCCTACTGGTGTCTCGAGCAGACCATTCTGCTCTATCGAAGAGGCTATCTCCTCGATTTTCCCTGGTTTATAACCCCGCCTCGGCTGGTAGGGGTTATCCTTGAGTTTTTCTGGGTCTACTTGAATTATCAGCATCCTTTTTCCTCCTTCGCCTTCTGAGAATCACGATAATGGTGGCTCCCAGAAGACATAATTCTATCAAGAGTATAAGAATTACCGCATTAAGCACCTTCAGAACCACCTCCTTACTCTCAGTCTCCGCCAGAGAGAGAAGCTGCGCTTAAGATGGAGCCAGCTCTCTCTCCGGAGGAACTTCAAGGTTTCTTTGTTCCGGGGTAGAATTAGAGCTGACACCAGCCTATTACTGGACCGGTGTATCAACTCAATCAGCTGTTCTAGTTTCATCCTGCTCCTTTCTGGGCTGGAGCAGGAATGACACAGCGGATTTCAGCGAGCGTGTTAATCCCCAGGCCGTAAATCTTCCGGAGTTCCTTGTCGGTAAGGGCCTCGAGGGGCTTATCAACGTCGCCGTAGAGATATCCCCTGGCGAGTACTAAGAAGGCCCTCAGGCTTATCTTACCCTTGACTTTGCTGGCCTCTTGTTCGTTCCAGCGCTTTCTTCTTTCCTCAAATTCGTTAGTGTTCATATTGCTCCTTCTCTAGCCACGCTAATCACCTGTCCCCAGAAGCCAGAAAATCGGTAGTGGTAACCTTCCGGGAGGGGGTGGATAATATCCGGTCTGGTCATTGTATCGGCGGCTATTTCGGTGATGTGGTTGGCTAATTGTACTACCTCGTCATCCCAAGAGTTCTCCTGCAGGTGCTTTAAGGCACGTTCAGTAAACTCTTTCAGAGTTCTGGTAGAGCCGTCCTCTATAACTTGTTGTTTCATGCCGCTCCTTTCCTCTGGAGCCCCCCACTGGCTAGGGCAAAGGGGGTAAACCAAAGCCCCGAGCCAGCAGGAGGCATGTAGACTAGCTCTGTGAATGGCACATCGGGCAGAAGGTGTGGTGCTCTGCCTTGCTGACAAACTCAGCAGCGACAGACCGCGCCCGACATAGCATTTTAGCTATGTCCCGATATTCAACCTTTATGTAATTTTTGTTGGCCATTTTTACCCCCTTTGTTGAATTTAACTTTTCAGTCATGCCTAGATTGTACTATGCCTATTTAATGGCTTGTCAAGTATTCTCTCAAGAATATATTACTGAATTCAGTAAATATACGGTTCTCAGGAAACGCCTTGTCCAGCTATAGGAAAGGGCATCATCCCAGACGGACTATACCAGCATAACCAAAAATGGTATGGGTATAGGTACACTTTCACTCTGAGGCTGTTACTTAAAGGGGAAAGGGACTACTTCCTAATCAGAGCCCTGTCTTTCGCTGTTTAGTGGGCGCTAGTGGGCATCTCCGCAAACATCGCTGCCGGATTTCCCTGTTTTGAACGATGTTGTGACCGCATGATGGGTATACACTGTACTCATGTTCGGTCCATCGACGGACTCCCCATGAG
>JBGOXA010000275.1:0-3057 GCA_041478915.1 Dehalococcoidia bacterium | reverse complement strand
CGCCCGCGGGATCAAGATGGCCGTCTGGTCTAACAAGCCAGATGATATTACCAAACTCATGGTATCCCGACTGTTGCCACGCTGGCGATTTGAGGTGGTAATGGGGGCACGATCGACCATCCCGAAAAAGCCAGACCCTACAGGGGCAACCGAGATAGCAAAATGTCTCGATATTCCGCCCGGTGAGTTCCTATACCTTGGTGATGGAGATACAGACATGAAGGCAGCCCATGCCTCAGGGATGTACCCGGTGGGAGCACTCTGGGGTTTTCGCAGCCGCGACGAACTCCTAGCCAGTGGTGCCAAGAAGTTAATCCGGCATCCGATGGATTTGATGAAGCTCCTATAGCTTCGGGCCAGCCCGGAAGGATGGCTGCTCTCTCATCCGCAGTGGATAATATGGATCTCCAGCTTTCCCGATGGCTGGCTCTTCCTGCATTTGCCTACTGTTCTGATAGGGAAATTGAGTGAAATGATGCATCGTCAACCGATTCTCCTCCCTGAAAAAGGCAAAGGGAAGCCGCCTCAGGTAAAGAGGTTAGGGAAGCAACCGGGTAAGTGGTTAGAGGCCACAGAGAAGATAGTCCAGCAGACGAAGGAACTCCTTGGGTAGAGCAGCACTCAAGGGGGGACGGCTTGACTTGGGTTTGTCGCCCCGACTGTGCTAAACTGCCCCAAGGCTCCTGGTTCGCTCCAAAACGGGGCTCGTTCAGAGCGCATTGTGCCACTGAGGCCTGTCCCAGAGGATGAAAGATGTTCGGTGTAACCGGAAGCGTGCATGACTGACATCGCTGTACCATCCACAGCGAAAGGGCTTCCCTCCAAGTGGCTGGTCCTAGGGGTCGTCATGCTCGGCACCATTATGGGGCCTCTCGATGGCAGCATCGTCAACACCGTTCTCCCCACTATCACCGAGTCTTTCCATACTGACATCTCCACCGTGCAATGGGTGCCAACCGTTTACCTATTGACCATTAGCTGCCTCATCCTGCTCTATGGTCGCCTGGGGGACATGCTAGGCTATAAGAGGGTTTTCGTTTGGGGCCTGGCTGGTTTCACGGTGGCCTCCGTTCTATGCGCCTTATCGCACAATGTCTGGATGCTGATCTCCTTCCGGGCTGTGCAGGGGCTGGCCGCAGCCATGACCATGGCCGTTAGCTTTGCCATCATCACGGCAGCCTTCCCTCCAGCCGAGCGCGGCAAAGCCCTGGGCCTCAGTGCTGTTAGCATTGCCGTGGGCTTGGCCGCCGGACCAAGTCTGGGTGGCGTGATTACCCAGCACACTAGCTGGCGCTACATATTTCTGATCAACTTCCCCATTGGGGTGGTCTCTCTGGTACTGGCTGTCCGCATCATACCCGAGGGCGTCAAGAAGCTCGGACAGCGCCTTGATCTGCTTGGGGCTTTGGCTGCCTTTATCTCTTTGCTCAGCATCCTTCTCTACGCCAACAGGGGTGAGCCCTGGGGTTGGCTATCGCCTCAGTGCCTTAGCCTCCTGGTCATCGGGGCACTGTCCGGCGCATGGTTTCTCCGGATAGAGCGGACATCGGTGCAGCCTATGCTTAACCTGGCGCTCTTTTCCAACCGCGTCTTCACTTTTGCCAGCTTGAGCGCCCTCTTCAACTTTATGGCCACCTATGCGCTGGTCTTCCTGACGCCCTTCCTTCTGACCTTCGTGCTGCATTACAACATCGGCAAAGTAGGCTGGGTAATGGCCAGTTTCCCCATAGCTACGCTGCTGGTGGCACCTCTCAGCGGTGCTGCCTCAGATCGCATTGGCACCAGGGGCTTGGCTTTTGGTGGCATGGTCTTCTGTTCCCTCGGCTTGGTTTTCATGAGCGGCTTGAAAGCCTCTGCTAGCGCCTCTGATGTCATGTGGCGTCTAGCTATCTTCGGCGTGGGATCGGGCATGTTCCAAAGCCCGAACAACAGCGCTGTCATGGGTACTGTCCCCCGGACTTATCTGGGCGCAGCCTCCGGCGTATTGGCGGCAGCGCGCAATGTCGGCATGGCGCTGGGGATCGCTGTCGCTGGTGCCGTACTGTACAACGTGGCTCCTATCGCCGCCTCCGGGCAGCCGGGCTCCTTTACCAGCACTGAAATTGAGGAGTTTCTGTCCGGTTTGCGTTGGGCCTACATCGCAGGGGCGGTGCTGGCAGGCATTGCTGCTCTGGCTTCTCTTGGAGCGGTAACCCGACGCAGACAGGACTAGACCAAGGAATTCGGGAGACCTCAAATGCATTCGGGACATCCAATACCTGTGGGGCAGATAGATTGGCCTAGCTTGCACAATTTGGCTTTTTGTGTGGTAAGAGCGTGTCGCTGGGGTATACTGATTACCAAGCACAGAGGCAACTATCTTGTTCATGTCCGCTGTGAGAATATGGCCATAGCATCAAGCCTACTGGCTATCGATGACGATGCTGTTGCCCGCGATGGCTGTCGTTGAGTCAGCGGTGTGGTAGCATCTGGGTTTTTGGGGGAAATAGTAGTACAATGCCAATCACGCAGTTGAGTGACACAGTGAAGTCTTCGATACTCGAGGCAGAGAGGTAGGTTATAGAGGAGGTGCCTAGAAGTGAAAATACATTCATTGGTCATTAAGAGATTATACGATCAGCTTGATTTCAAAATAAAGTTCTTTCGTGATGTGAACTTCCTAGAGGGCATAAATGGGTCTGGGAAGACCAGCGTCCTGAACGTTATATATTGGATACTTACGCCATCGCTCCTCAATCTGGCGCAGTTGCAGTTCGATGCAATCGAACTTACTTACAGGGAGAAGGGCCAGAAACTTAGGCAAATAGTTGCCAAGCGGCTTGCGGATCGCGTAGAACTGTCAATGTCAGACGTGCCCAAGAAATTGGATGTTCCGGTATTTGAATACTCCCGCGAATCTAGACTCTTGGAGAGGCAGGAGCAACAACCCAGTATGGCAGAGATGTATGAGCGATATAAGGTCGATAACAAAGACCATCCTGTACTCAAGACTCTTGAGGCGCTGGTTGGACCTTTCTATTTACCTGTGGGTAGAAGATGGCAGGCGGCGCGCAGTCT
>JBGOXA010000161.1:0-4819 GCA_041478915.1 Dehalococcoidia bacterium | reverse complement strand
TCAGCCAGACCAGACGCAAGCTAATGGATCACTCACTGATAACCGAATTTAAGGGCGGCGATGTGAAGAATTACGTAACACTCGGCGGTTGGCTGCCCGATATTGTAGATTAAGGAGGGTCTGGCAGCAACCCTTCAAATCTGGATCTGGTGAACTACTCCGGTAGGTGTACTAGGCTATCTGAGGAGCGCTCCTCAGATAGCCTAGTCTTATGATGAAGGCGAGGTTCCTGGCTACGTAGATCCGACTATTGGCCTTCAATAGCCAATATCGGCTTTCTCGGCTATACTCCGGAACCGGAAGCCTACCTCAACCTCATTCATCCCTGGGTAGCGACAGGCCTGTTCTGATTCCTATTCAGATCGGCCTGCGTGTGCTATAATCTCGCAGAAGTTTTGCCGTTACCAGTGGACAAGGGGGTGAAAATGGGAAATCGCAAACTGGAGATTAGTCTATCGATTGTGTCTTTGCTTCGAATCATGGCAGTTTTGGCATGGGCATGCGGGCTGATATACACCAGTTTCTCAGCCAGCAATTATGCCGATCATACCTTTGCTTCCACAAAAGAGACGGTATCGATCATCTTCTTCGGCTTAATGATGACGATTTTGGCGGGAGGGGTGTTGTACGGTTTGTCCTGGATTGTTTCCTTGATTCAGGGAATTGGGCAAAGCAAGACCGGATCGGACGAGTCAAAGACAGCCGAATAGAAGAGGCCGATACCAAGATAATACAGGCAGCAGGCAGCTAAAAATAAAACTGTCTGCGAGGAGGGTCTTGGCTCTTCAAATGTCCAAGGGGATGTTGATCGGCTTGCCGGGGACGGAAGCACTTGGTGGCTACAGTCAAAGGAGGAGGTGCATACTTGAGCAGCACAGTACAGTTCCGGAAGTTGTTTGAGCCAACACGCATTAGACGAATGGAACTCAAGAACCGCCTTGTGATGCCGCCAATGGGAACGAACATGGGCACTCATGACGGTCACGTCACAGAAGAGAACAGGTGCTACTACAAAGAACGAGCAAGGGGCGGTGTCGGCCTGGTGATTGTCGAGACGACATGTGTCGATGCGCCTGTGGGCAAGACGACTGCCTACCAGTTGGCCATAGATGACGACAAGTTCATCCCTGGTTTGAGCCAACTGGCGGAGACCATCCACCAGTATGGGGCTAGGGCAGTATCGCAGTTGCAGCATGCTGGGAGAGGGGCAAAGTCATCGATTACTGGTATTCAACCGGTGGCTCCTTCGCCGGTTCCTATGCCGTACGGGACTATAGTGGCCTATGAAGGCGAGCTGCCAAGGGAGCTGACGGTCGGCGAGATCAAAGAACTGGTCCGCAAGTTCGCCCAGGGAGCCCAGCGGGCCAGGAGGGCTGGCTTCGACGGCGTAGAGATCCATAGCACTGGCTACTATTTGATAGCTCAGTTCCTGTCTTCCACGGCGAATATCCGCCAGGATGAGTACGGGGGCAATTTGAGAAATCGGGCCAGGTTCCTACTGGAGATCATTGGAGCCGTCAGAGGTGTCGTCGGAGAAGACTATCCAGTGCTATGCAAAATCAGCGTTATAGAATTCGGGCCTGGGTCGGGTATTACCCTTGAGGAGGGACAGCAGTTTGCCCAAATGGCCGAGGAGGCAGGGGCTGACGGCCTGGAGATAGGTGGGATGGGGTGGGGCATCAGCCCTCATCTGCCGCCGACGACGGCAGAACGCCCCGGAGTGATTCTTCCTATCGTGGAAGAAATAAAGAAAGTGGTGAAAATCCCGCTCATCGTAGCGAGCAGAATGACTCCGGAGTTGGCGGAGGAGGTGCTGCAAGAGGGCAAGGCGGATCTGGTGGCTATAGGCAAGGGTCTGATCGCCGACCCTGAGCTCCCCAGCAAAGCGGCATCAGGGAGAGTGGAGGAGATCAGGCCCTGTATAGGCTGCCTGCGGTGCATCGACAATCAGACGGTCAAAGGACAGGGCATAATGTGTTCCGTTAATGCGGCTGCAGGCAAAGAGGGGCAATTTGCTGAGATCAAGCTGGCCGAGAGAAGCAAGAGGGTGTTTGTGGTAGGTGGTGGCCCTGCCGGCATGGAAGCGGCCAGAGTGGCTGCATTAAGAGGTCATCACGTAACGCTCTACGAGAAGCAGGCAAAGCTGGGCGGACAGTTGCTTCAGGCCATAGTCCCGCCGCATAAAGACAACCTCACGGATTTCATCGACTATCTGACAACCCAAATGGCCAGGAGAGGCGTCAACATCAAACTGGGCGTTGAGGTTACACGTGGACTGATAGCGGAGGCCAAGCCAGACGTGGTGGTCCTAGCCACAGGGGTAACCACTGCTGTGCCTCGTATTTCAGGAATCGATAGGGCCAACGTCGTAACGGCGAAGGAGGTATTGAACGGCGCCAAAGTGGGGGACACGATAGCCGTTATCGGGGGTGGGCTGGTGGGGTGTGAAACAGCAGAGTATCTAGCGCAACAGGGTAAGAAGGTAACGATTCTGGAAATGCTGGACGAGGTGGCAGGCCGAATGCCCCTGGCCCTCAGGAACCTGTTGCTGGCCAGGCTGGCCGACAAGGGGGTCATGGTCCTGACGGGCATACAATGTCGTGAGGTGACGGGAGGTGGCCTGGTTATCACCACTAAAGAGGGGGAAGAGAAGACCATCACCGCCGACAACGTGGTACTGGCTTCCGGTGACAAATCAAACAGGGTGCTTCTGGAGGACCTGCGGGGCACTGTACCGATTTACCCCATCGGGGACTGTGTTGAGCCCCGGGGGATAGCAGAAGCTGTCGCTGACGGGTTTAGCGTTGGGCTTGCTCTGTAGCGAGCCACTGCAAGTTTCTGATTTCGCAAACATACTGGTGTGGCGTCAGGTTATTCAATGTATTATTTTGCCTATGGCCCCTATCTCAGCTTGAAGTACATGGCGGAACGCTGTCCCGAAGCTAAGCCGAAATTCACGGCTATACTGCCCAACTACAAGGTGATATTCACTGGCTGGTCTAGAAAGTGGCGTGGTGGAGTGGCCACCTTGAGAATATCCCAGGGGGCTAAAGTTAAAGGGACCGTCTACGAAATCTCAGCCAGAGACCTGAGACTTCTGGACAAATATGAAGATTATCCCCGCACGTGTAACCGAATGAGTGTGAAGGTGATAACAGCGGACGATGAGTTTATCGAGGCAGTAACCTATATTAAGCCTCAACAATCGGAGGAGACTGCACCTTCTCAGGAATACCTGGCTATCATACGTCAGGGCTACAAGGACTGGAGGCTTGGCTGAGCCACGGGGGCTTGGAAAGGGCAGAAGGGGGTAACACACTATGTGGTATGGAAGGTTCAGTTGTTTCGATTGATCGTTGAGCTATCCGCTTTCATTCTGTTACGGGCAGCCAACCGCTGACCCTTACCAGACTCTGCAGGACAGCCATAAATTTGTATATCGCTGTGTGTTTGACTGCGTACCGTGTGGTCGGCGTGAAGCCCCATTCCGGGTAACCTTCCCAGGTTATGGTGAAGTTTACGGCCTTGTTGTAGAAGGCTTGACCATCGAAGTTTTGGATTCCGACCTCTCCCACCACCTGCCGCAAAAGCTCGAAGAAAGTGTACACACTGTGGAATCCACCAAGATACCCCAAGCCGGAACTAATGATCTCGTCGGCTATCGCGGCGCGGTACCTGTACAGAATCTCCCTAGCCTGTGTGACCAGCGAATATTGCTCTGTCCACAATGGCGTGAAGCTGGTTACTAGCGCTCCGTCGACGGCTTTCCAGCCGCACATCTTAACCAGGGAGTCTTGAGCAGCAGCTACCGCATCCGTGCCAATGAGGACTGCATCTTTGTTCCTGGCTCGAAACTCTCTCACAAAAGTACCCATTGCTGTAGGGACGTTGGGAATAACTACATAATCGCAGTTTTCTACCTTTCTGACCTCGCCAGACCAGGTCATCACACCCATGGGGGATAGCAAGCCAGCAACGTACTGGAACTGGTCCGGGTGAGCCTGGCAATACTCTCCTACTCCTTTCTCTACGTCTACGCTGTAGGACTCATTCCAGCTTACGAGGCCAATCTTGCGGGGTTCTTTTGAGTAATCCCCGGGCTGTTCACTGATCCATTTCAGGAGGGATTTCATGGCATAGGCAGGAGGGTATGAAAAGCAAAATGCCCATCCCGGAGGGTCTATCAAGGTTTCAGTGCTCGGCATGACAGCTAGCGGTATCTTGTCTCTTTCGGCAAAGGGTTCTAGTATTTCCGCAGCGTCAGGCAAACAAACGACGATAACTTGTGCTCCCCGCTCTCTGACCAAGTCATAGGCAGGTATGTACCTGGAGGCGTCCGCCTTGGTGTCACAAGTGATGACTTTTATCTTTGCCCCTGGTATGAGGTCTTCATCGTTGTAATAGTTGACAAGATCTTCAAGCAAGAGCGTGAAATGGATAAGGACTGGTGCCCCTGGCCCAGTGACATCCGTAATGTAGCCGATTCGGATAGTCGACTCTGCCTCAGTTTTGCTGGTGCAGCCGGAGCAAAACGTAGCTAGTACAGCTAAGACCAGAAAGCAAGCTATAGCCCTATCCCTTCTGCGGGCCATTTCTTTTCCTTTAAGCAATGGGGCTGTTTCCTAACCTGGTTTAGGCTATCCTCGCCTTGTCGAACTTAAATCCCCTACTCCTATCCTTACGCACTATACCTCGACATACGAGGTATGTCAAGCCCCGTTTGCCTCCTGTTTTGCCATCTCCATGGATCTCTGTTATACGGGCCAGGGTTTGATGATCGTGCATCAACGGAAAACAGTGCTGATGTCAGCGACGGGGG
>JBGOXA010000287.1:0-2985 GCA_041478915.1 Dehalococcoidia bacterium | reverse complement strand
CTCCCGCAACCCTCCCACGATCTTGATACCCAGGACTTCCGACGATTCCTTCATCGTAACCTCCTGGGTGATAGTCTACTCTAACCTGATTCGTATCTGAAATAACCCTCCATTACACGGATCGGGGCTTGGAATCTCCGGTTGTTTTTCCTTAAATGGCGTGTTATAATCTGAAACGCCTTCTGGTGGTTAGAGCGAGGTGGCCCCACCCGTTCCCATCCCGAACACGGAAGTGAAACGCCTCAGCGCAGACGATACTGGGGGGGCTCCTCTGGGAAAATATGCCACTGCCAGGGGGCTTTATTTTATATTCTCTTGCGTCTACAGCGCGACACGTGAGTAGTGCCGCCTGGCTTGTTGACTATCCCCCATGGGATTATACAGCTAAAACAACGCCACAGGCCAAGTCAGATCGCTTTGTTTGACTATTCTGTTGGATGTTACAATTAAGTAGCGCCATGTCATTGGATGCCATTTTTGTCAAGGGTGCTCGAGAGCACAACCTGAAGAATATTGACGTGGTTATTCCCCGCGACAAGCTAGTGGTCATCACCGGCGTCTCTGGCTCGGGGAAAAGCTCTCTGGCCTTCGACACCATCTACGCTGAAGGGCAGCGCAGATATGTGGAGTCCCTCTCAGCCTATGCTCGTCAGTTCTTAGGACAAATGGAGAAGCCAGATGTGGATTACATTGATGGGCTGTCTCCGGCCATCTCCATTGATCAGAAGGGGCCGTCTCGCAACCCGCGCTCTATAGTGGGCACCATGACTGAAATCTATGACTACTTGCGTCTTCTGTTCGCTCGCGTTGGTCATCCCCACTGCCCGCAGTGTGGGCGAGAGATCTCGCGGCAAACGGTACAGCAGATCGTAGATTCTATTCTGTCCCTTCCCCAGGGGAGTCGCATCATGATTATGGCTCCTCTCGTGAGAGATCGTAAGGGAGAACATCAGGCGATGTTCGAAGACCTGAGAAAGGCAGGCTATGTGCGGGTACGGGTCGATGGGCGAATCTACGACCTCTCTGAAGAATCTCAGCTGGATAAGAACAAGAAGCACTCCATCGAGGCAGTGATTGATCGTCTGGTCATTGACGAGTCAACAGATGCTACTCGCGTTGCGGATTCGGTGGAGACCGCATTAAAACTGGGAGCCGGGGTGGTGCTGCTTTCTCTGGCCGATGGGGAAGACTTGCTGTTCTCGGAGCATTTTGCCTGTGTCAATTGTGGGATCAGCCTGGGTGAGGTTGCTCCCAGGACCTTCAGCTTCAATAGTCCTCACGGAGCCTGCCCGGACTGTACCGGTTTGGGCAACAAACTGGAAATTGATCCTGAGATGGTAATCCCAAACAAGGAGCTTACCCTGGCTGAGGGCGCTATCCAGCCCTGGGCAAGATCGGGGGCGATGAGCACTTGGTACGAAAGCGCGGTAGCAGCGGTGGCTAGGCACAACGGCTTCTCTACTAATATTCCGGTCAAGGATATTTCGCCTCAGCAGCTAAACATCCTCCTTTACGGCAATGAGCAAGGACTAAGGGTCAGGTATAGAAACCACCGTAGCTGGACACGAGATTACTACACTGATTTTGAAGGGGTTATCCCCAATCTAGAACGTCGCTACAGGGAGACGGAATCCGATTATGTCCGCACTGAGATTGAGCGCTACATGACCTCCCATCCTTGTACCACATGCCAGGGGAAAAGGCTCAAGCCTGAATCCCTGGCCGTAACCATCGATGGGAAGAACATCATTGACATTACTTCCATGTCTATTACTGAGGCCTCGGGATGGGTTGCACTTATTAGCGGGGAGAAGACTGGGCAGCTGGTGCTCAGTCCCCGTGAACTGACCATAGGGCGGCAGATCCTTAAGGAGATCCGGGCCCGCCTGGGCTTCCTCGTAGATATAGGGTTAGATTACCTCACTTTGGATCGCCCTTCTGCCACCTTGAGCGGAGGCGAGGCGCAGCGTATTCGTCTGGCTACTCAAATAGGCAGTGGGCTTATGGGAGTGCTGTATATCTGCGATGAACCTACTGTCGGCCTGCACGCGGCCGATGACTATCGCCTCATTGCCACGCTGAAGAGGTTAAGGGACCTAGGCAATACCATCATCACCGTGGAACATGATGAGGCTATGATGCGTGCTGCCGATTACATTATTGATATGGGGCCTGGAGCTGGGGCGCACGGAGGGGAGGTCGTGGTCACCGGGACGATAGAGGATATCATGGCCCATCCTGGCTCCTTGACCGGACAGTACCTCAGCCAGAGAAAAGCCATCCCTATGCCGTCCGGGCGTCGCAAAGGATCAGGGAAGGAGTTAATTATCAGAAGAGCCAGGCAGAATAACTTGAAGAATATCGATGTCCGCATTCCACTGGGGACGTTTGTTTGCATTACCGGTGTCTCCGGTAGCGGCAAGAGCACTCTTATCAATGATATCCTCTACAGGAAGCTAGCCCAGATCTTCTACAAAGCTAAGGACAGGCCAGGTGAGTGCGATGCCATCCTCGGTGTGGAACATGTTGATAAGGTGGTCAATGTTGACCAGTCTCCTATCGGCAGAACCCCCAGGAGCAACCCAGCCACATACACCACTACCTTCACCCTGATTCGCGAGCTATTCGCCCAAGTCCCCGAAGCAAGGGTGCGCGGCTATTCGCCAGGACGCTTCTCCTTCAACGTTAA
This sequence comes from Dehalococcoidia bacterium, assembly GCA_041478915.1. Taxonomy (GTDB): domain Bacteria; phylum Chloroflexota; class Dehalococcoidia; order UBA2247; family RBG-13-53-26; genus VGOE01. The sequence goes on along the minus strand of JBGOXA010000287.1, from coordinate 296 downwards.
AGGAGGGCGCTGCGAGGCTTGTCAGGGGCAGGGGTATACACAGATTGAGATGCAGTTCCTTCCTGACGTGACTGTAGCCTGTGAGTTGTGCAAAGGGAAACGCTATAACCGTGAGGCCCTGGAGATACGCTTCAAGGGCAAGAATATTGCCGAGGTACTGGACATGAGCGTTGAGGAAGCGCTGGAGTTCTTTCAGAATTTCCCCAAGGTGAAGAGTAAGCTTCAGACGCTCAATGATGTGGGGCTGGGTTACATTAAGCTGGGCCAGCCGGCTACCACGCTTTCAGGAGGAGAGG
>JBGOXA010000024.1:0-11292 GCA_041478915.1 Dehalococcoidia bacterium | reverse complement strand
GTTGATGCTGACTGGTGCGCCTCTCGATGTCTGTGGTAAATCCGATGTAGAGACGACCGTCGGGGTTCTGCAAAACGTAAACGAAGTACAAGTTTGCTCTTGAAAAAACTGGCTCCGGTGGCTGGACTCGAACCAGCGACCAAGCGGTTAATCCACCTCAGGCGGACCCGCTCTGTGGGTTAGTGTTACTTTCAGCCATTCTCTCCCCTTGCCGCTTTTGAGGAATCGCTCCCTGGACATGGCTGCACCACGTTCCGTGTACTGCTCCGTAAGGACAAGCTCCCATGGTCCTCGCCCACGAGTGTACCGTGCGGTTCCTTGCTGATGCTCCAGAAGTCGCCGCTCCAGGTTACCAGTTTGGCCGATATAAAGTCTCCCAGTAGACTTGCTGTGCAGAACATAAACGGTGAACATGAAAAAACTGGCTCCGGTGGCTGGACTCGAACCAGCGACCTAGCGGTTAACAGCCGCCCGCTCTACCGCTGAGCTACACCGGAGTGCTTATCAACTTATTCTCGCGTTCAGCAGTCATTGGCTGCCGAGCCTGGATTCGAACCAGGGCTTAGGGATCCAAAGTCCCCCGTGCTACCACTACACAACTCGGCATCGTAAACGACTGCCCATGAACAGTTCAGCTTACCACATCCAGTCCCAGGCCCTGAGCCAGGGACGAGAAGTCCAATCCCTGCTCCAGGACTTTGTCCAGTTTCTCCAGCTTGCCCTTTTGCCGGAACCTGGCCCGGACAAAAGCCTGCTCCACCTCTGCCACTGTGGAAAGAGTATCCTTCTCTGTTAGCAGCACAGGCACTCCCTTATCCTCGGCCCAGCTCAGCACCTGCCCCGGGGGTTGTACGCCTCCAGTGAGGATCAGACACTTGGTCGAGGTGGCCAGGGCTGCTAGCTGCATATCGGGACGCTCGCCCCGGACTATCGCCGCCTTGTTATCTTTGCGGCTGAAATAGTCAGCGCCAGAGTCTGGAGTCATAGCGCCAATCATCAGGTTTTCCACTACCTCCGTCATTCCCTCCTGACAGCAAAGCGTCTTTGATTGGAGGGCCTCCGCGATATCGGCCACGCTGACACCCATCAATGACCTGTCCTCGGATAGCACCCCCAGGACCTTGATGCCTCCCCTACCCAGCCGCGAACCAGCCTCACCCCGCACCACCTCCACCTTCTTTTGCGGCACTCGACTGATTACCAGCCCTAGAAAGCGTTGACCGAATCTCCTTCCTACTGAGGCCAGTTTCTCCCAGGGCAGGTTGTTCCAGTACGCCACCACCATCATCACCCTGGCATCTACGGCCTCCGCTACCGAGTAGGAAGTTTCGGCCAGTTCTGCGTCCATGCTCAATCCGGCCAGTCCCTCCAGAAGGACTACGTCCTTTCCCACAGCTATCCGGTCGTAGGCCTGCTTCACCTTGTCGCTCAGCCTGCCGCCATTCAGCTCAGCCTTGACCTCCTGTTGCCTGAGGTAAAGAGGGGTAAGGGACTCCGCAGGCTCCCCCAGTCCCAGGGCTTGCATCACAAACCTGGCATCTCCGTCCTTCCCTTCGGGAAGGACCGGTTTGAGATAAGTCACGTTCTTGCCACTTCGCTGCAACCACCTGCCTATGCCAATGCAGAGGGCAGTCTTCCCCGCCCCCTCCGTCCAAGAGGCGACATACAAAGCTGTCATCGAACTTCTCAACGTGCCCAGTCTGGCACCCCCATTATACAATAAGTGCCACCTAGCTGCACTGGCCAGTCTACTTAGTGAAGAAAAGAGGCATGAGGTGGATGAGCTTCTGGACAGCTACCCCAATCTCCGGGGCTTCTATATCTACGGACGTCTGGCCGATTTCTTTCCCTGCTGAGGGATATACCACGGTGAGGCATACCACCATTTGCCAGGCTCGGCGATCCCATCCTCAATAAGGGTGTGCATCAGGTTGTAGGCAACAGCCATGATGCACAGTCCGCCGGGGTGGGCCGATGACTGATGGCCAAGATAGAGCCCGTCGATCGGGGCACGGTAGCGGGCCAGCTCGGGCAAGGGGCGCTGGTTCCACCACTCATCTTTGCAAGGGCGGACTCCGTACCAGGAGCCGCCCAGCATCCCCGTATTGCGAAACTCCTGATCATAAGGAGTCTCCAGAAACTCAGCGACAACGTTGTCTGAGTCGAGGTTCTCGACGTACTGCTTGACTGCGGTGCGCATGTATTCCAGGATTTCAGCCCTCTTCCGGTGCTGCGCATCGTGACCATCTGGCTGGTACTCCGGGGTAGGGAACATGACACAAGCGGGACCTTCAACCCAAAGGCCGGGTCTGGTACATTGAGGGTGAGTGGCATCGTAGATCGTGGTGGCCATGTGGTTCCACAAGACCCTATCGGGAGACATGGTCGGCATACCCTTTCGGCCAAGGATATCGGCCACATGCTCGAAGTACAGCTCTCGCGAATCGAAACAGCCCATCCCACCAACGAAAACACCTACTCCGGCCCATCCCGCCTCATACTTGCGAGGGTGCCGAAGCGGTTCACGAGTGACGACAACGTAATAGGTCAGGCTCCCTCCCTTAAGGCTGAGATCAGCAATACGCTGCCTGAAGCCGGCATCCAGATGTTGCGGCCCAATCAGTTTGAGAAACGTTTGCCTGATGTCGGTGGCGCTGATCACTGCTTTCTTGGCCATGATCCTCTTCTCTCCGCAGGTGGCGGTCTCTCTTAGCCGCACGCCGACTGCTGTGCCATTATTGATAAGTATTTCATCAACCGGGCAGCAGGTGCGCACTACGGCGCCGTGGGCTATAGCACAGCGCAAGATGGCGTGATAGTATCCGTGCATGTTCCCCCGAGGGCCGACCGGCCTGGGCATGTAGGGCGGGGCGGGGGCTACTACGGAGGCTAGGGCTGGGATGGCCTGGCCCTGAAAGTGACCGAAGGCCCCTGACATCAATGCTTTATATGCCTTGTCCACCTTGAAGGGCTCACTTTCACAATGCTCGTCCAGGAGATCGAACAGTGTTATCTCAAGCAGCTCTTTGGTCCAGACATCGGGCTGGTGTTTCTTGTACACCTGCATGAAGGGGATGTTTTCGGGACTTAGCTCGACCTCTGGAGGGTGAGGAGGGCAATAGTAGACGGCCCGGAGCAGCTCTGTGGTGAATGGGGGCTGACCGAGGAAACCGCTTAGCTTCGCCCAGCCATTTATATCCTTTTTTGTTAGCCCCGGCAGCCCATTGGTAGTGAAGCACCTAGCGTCCTCCCATGACGGTTGGGAAGCTTGCCAAGCCTCTCTGGGGTTGGCGTCCATGCGGAAGCCATACTTCCAAAGCTCTAACTGCTCCCATCCTGGTGCTGCGCCCGCGTAGTTGCCGACAGCATGGGGAGCGGTACGTACCCCTGCCATCGGCTCGACGTTCTCCTGCGCTCCGCCACACTCAGGTCTCTCCTCCAGCAGACACACGCTCAGCCCGCACTTGGCCAGGTATGCCGCCGTTGTGGTGCCGTTGTGTCCTGCCCCCACAATGACCACATCATAACTTTCAGGAGTCGCCATGTTTGCCCCCTTTTTTCAATTTTCTGAACTACCGATGTCTATTGGCCGAAATTCCCTGTTTCAGTTATTGATAAAGGCATAACGCCCATTCCTGCCGCCACTGGTCTCCCGCAGATAGGTTGACGCTCGCCTGCGTCAGCCAAAGTAGGGTGGGCCGAGCCCTCCATACAAGATTGTAGCTTGAACCTTACAGCCGTGGGCACCCTTCCTAGCTCTCCAGTATCTCATTTACCAGGTGGCTAACATATCTAGCTATTGCCGGAGAGGAAGTTAAGCCTGGGGATTCTATGCCAACCAGGTTAATGAAGCCAGGTAATCCTCTGTCATATTCGTGTCTTATGACGAAATCCCGGAGACCTTCCCCTTGTCCCTGAAGCATTGCCATTATGCCTGATGTCTCTGGGTCCAAATCAGAGGGTTCTATGAATGGCAAGGCTTTCATTATACCTGACTCCCAAAAAGCCTTTTTCCTGGAGTCATCGACTTTGTAGTTTATTTCATCAACATAGTAGAAAAGAGGCCCAAGGCGCAGTCTCCCATTGACATCAAGGCAAACATGTGCGCCTACACTGATGCTCATAGGCACTGGGTATATCAATCTGTTAACTAGCTTGTTCTTTCCACCGCTCACACTATAATATTCCCCTTTACACCAGTGTAGAGCATAATTTGCCTTCTCTACGTTTATCCCAGCCATCTCAGCCACCTTGTCACTATAGAGGCCAGCACAATTTATCACGACTCTGCTCGTGAAGGAAAAATCACTGGATGCGCCCTCGATCCTGAGTTCATATCCATTTGATATTCTTTCTATGCCGATGACCTTCGTCTTATAGGCTATCCGCGCGCCGTTGCTTTGAGCCTTTCCCAGAAAATGCCTCATCAGGGCATATGAGTCTACAATACCTGTAGTTGGAGAGAAGAGGGCGGCAATTCCCCTCATATTTGGTTCCAATTGGCTCATTTCCTTCCGGGATAGCATCTTTAGGGGGACACCGTTGTTCTTGCCCTTCCTGTACAGCTTTTCCAGCTCTTCTGCCTCTATAGCGGTAGTGGCCACAATGATTTTTCCGCATTTGTTGTGAGCTATCCCGTTCTTGGTACAAAGCTCGTTAAGAAGACCGTTGCCTTCCAGACACATTCTTGCCTTTAAGGAACCGGTTTCGTAGTAAATGCCTGCATGGATGACCTCACTGTTGCGAGAGCTCTGTTCCTGACCGAATGTTTCGTTCTTTTCCAGCAGGTAAACCTCTCTATCATCTCTGGCCACCTCAGAGGCTATGGCCAATCCAATTACGCCAGCCCCGATTATGGTGATATCAGCCGTGTAAGACATATTGCGCCGCCTTTTACTCGCGAAAAGCGCTCAGCAAGATCATGCCTAAGCGAATCTGCTTGCGTCTTTCAAAGTTGGAGGCAACTTTTTGCCGATCGTAAGTATAACACACGGTTGCGAGGATCGCAGTTTGCGGATATTTTGCCAACAGACCCCGCAGTAAGTCGCAGCATGGGGTGACACGCTGAGCTATAAGCTGCGCCTTGACGACCGACCAGGCGGGGCTATATATTACCTATGGCACCGGTGGCATGTCGGATTCATAGTCTATAGGCCACCGGTCGTCGGTTCGAACCGACCATTAGGTTCCGTCAGAGTTGGCAGATGAGTAAACTGGTAAAGAAACTACGCCAGGTTTCCGAGAACGCCGCCCAACCGCTGGGATTCAGGACAGCGCCTCCGACAGCTAGTCGGCAGATGCTACTTATTGTTTCTGTACCTCAGGGCCATGGCGACACGATAGCACAGCTTGCCAGGGCCGAGATCGACGCCATTCTGGTAGATAGCCGGAACCTCAAAGAGGCGGGGGATTTCAGCCACCTTGCCGCTAGCGCCGGAGACGTTCCCCTAGGCCTATGGCTCGATCCGGCAAGTGAGAAATACTTGGAGCAATTCAAGCAAGCAGGAGGAGATTTCCTCGTCTTTGAGGCAGGTGCCGCTCCGGCAACGTTGCTTCAGGAGGAGGAACTGGGCAAGGTACTGAGAGTGGACCCTTCCCAGGACGAGAGCTTGTTATGCACCATTGATCAACTGCCAATAGAGGTAGTGCTTCTCGACGTGAAAAATGAGAGAGACGTTCTCACCATTTCTGACCTGATGTACTGTCAATGGCTCGCAGGACTGGTAGATAAACCTCTGCTAGTAACTGCTCAGCGAGAGCTAACAGACAAGGAGATTCTGTCTCTGAGGGAGGTCGGGGTAAGAGGTATAGTGGTGGAGCTACAGGAAAAGCAGATTGGTGACAGCCTGGCAAGGCTGTCTCAGGCAATAAAAACCTTGCCTCCAAAAACGAAGAGGTTTGGCGAGAAAAAGGCACTGCTACCGCGCCTCGGGTACGGCTACGAAGAGCCGGAGGAACCAGAGGAAACGTAGCCCGCCGGTGAGAGATTTCCCTCCCCGAATGTCTAAGATCCTTTTCGCTAGTTGAGCCACGCCCCCGCCCGCCCCCGAGCGGGCAATCGCGCCTCTTTCACCCGCAAAAGTGCTTCAGGGGAACGGGGAAGCCTCGGTCTCAACTTGGAGCGGCTGAGGAGGTTTGAAATGTCGATTCCAATACTGTATAATCTCTACGAGATGACCTCAGAATGCAAGCCAGAACAGCAGCTTGCTAGACAATTGGGTTCGGCTCTTAGACCCGACATTGTCCGTTTCGCCGCACCGGCCCCCCAGAGCAATGTACCAGCATCCCGTTCAACATGGAGAAAACCTTTGACTGGCAGCTTCCTAGGCAAACCTATGCCCTCTGGTGTCGCCGGTTCGAATTCAGGCGCTGCAGGAGACAGGAGATAAATGCCGATTAATAGTGCAATATGCTTTAGGGCAAACAAGATCAACATGAAGGAGGAAAAATGGTAGGTATCTGCTCATATGGTGCGTATGTGCCCCTCTATAGATTAGCCCGCGAGGCAATGGTCCTGGAGGGCAAGGGAGGGGCAGGAGAGCGATCGGTAGCGGGTGCTGACGAGGACTCATTGACGATGACAGTCGATGCTATCCTCGACTGCACTAAGGGCATAGATCACGGGTTAATCGACGGCTTATTAAATGCTACCACCACCGCGCCCTTTGTGGAGAAACAACTGGCTGCTGCTGCCGCAGCCGCTCTCGATTTTGGTGATAACATCGTCACCGCAGACCTTGGAGATTCCCTCAGGGCAGGAGTGACGGCCTTGAGATTAGCAGCGGACTGCGTTAAGGCTGGCTCTGCCAAGAAGGTAATGGTGTCAGCCGCCGATTGCCGACTTGGCACCCCGCTGTCAGCGGTGGAATCAAATTCGGGTGATGGCGCCGCTGCTCTATTGGTGGGGGATACCGATGTGATCGCCAGCATAGAGGGCGTTTACTCTCTCTCCAGCGATTTCACCGATACATGGAGACCGGCGAACGATAAGTTTGTCCATGTCTGGAGTGATCGATTCACTGTATCCGAGGGCTATCAACCACTGATCCGAAATGCTGTTTCAGCAGCCATGAAAAAGTTCGGTATAGAGCCCGCGGGCATAACCAAATTTATCTTCAGTGCCCCCGACGCTAGGACGCATGCGGCTATGGCCCCGTTACTGAAATTTGATGCCAAAACTCAGCTACAATACCCGCTCTTCAATGAGATGGGTAACACCGGAACCGCCTTCCCCCTGATGCTTTTGGTGGCTGCCCTGGAGCAGGCCAAAGCAGGGGATACCCTACTTCTGGCTGGCTACGGGGATGGCGTTGATGTTATGCTCCTCAAGGTAACTGAACAGATAAACAAGGCTAAAGACAGGCATGGTGTCTTAGGCTATCTGAAATCAAAGAAGATGCTACCAGGTTATGCCAAATACCTGAGGCTACGACACCTTTTCTATGTGGAGCCATCACGAATGACTCCCATTACGCCTGGCCTGGCACAGTTGTGGAGAGAGCGGGATTCCATGTACAAGCTACATGCCAGCAAGTGCAAACAGTGCGGATGGATTGAGTTCCCCATCCGCAGAATCTGCCCCAAGTGCTATTCCAAGGACAACTATGAACAGGTTAAGCTTCTTGACCAGAAGGTTACCGTCTACAGCTTCAGCACCGATACCATACCCACTATTCCTGAGGTCACTGACCCGCCGCTGGGCAGGGCCATCATCGACTTCTCAGGCGGCGCTCGAATGGAGCTTGAGATGACCGACTTCGGGAAAATAGAGGACATGAAGATTGGCCAGCCGATGGAAATGACCTTCAGGCGGCTGGAGCGACAGGGCGATGTTGCTGCTTACGCGTGGAAAGTTAAACCAGTGCGATAAGAAGGAGGGAAAATGGGTAACATAAAAGACAAAGTAGCCATAATCGGCATGGGCTGTACTCAATTCGGGGATCTGTGGAAGATGGGCGTTCCCGATTTGATCATCGAGTGTTGCTATGAGGCATACAAAGATGCCGGGGTTGGCCCCAAAGACATTGAGGCGGTATTTGTGGGGAATGTCTCCTCCAGTATGTGGACAGGGGCCACGGTGACCGAGGCGCTACAACTGGACAGGATCCCAGCCACCAGGGTGGAGAATAACTGTGCTACGGCAGCAGAGGCTTTAAGGGTGGGGGCCTTCTCCGTTGCCTCAGGAATGTACGACACCGTCCTCTGCGTTGGCTTCGAGAAGCTAAAGGACTATGGCAGCGGCGCCCTGGAAATGCCCGGTTCAATGCACCCTATTTCCGTCGTTGGTTCGGCACCGGCTTCCTTTGCCAAATCAGCGGTGCAGTACTTTGAGAAGTACAAGATCCCCCGGGACAAGGGGAAGGAGATCATCGCTAAGATTGCCGTCAAGAACCATGCCAACGGCGTGTTGCATCCCAAGGCTCACTTCAGGAGGGCGATAACCCTGGAGACGGCCCTCAATGCTCCCATAATCGCCTGGCCTCTGGGTTTGTTCGACTGCTGCCCGGTTACTGATGGGGCATCAGCAGCCATAATAAGCCGTGCTGACAAGGCCAAGAGCCACAAACAAGACTATGTGTTGATTAAGGGTATTGGTCTATCGGTGGGTCGCATAGACCCGTTCAAGGGCAAATTCCGTTCCGATGTTGACATCACCTTCTGGGACGAGACCTGGGTGGCAGCCCAGCAGGCCTATCAACAGGTGGGCATCAAGGATCCTCGCAAAGAGATAGGTATGGCGGAAGTCCATGATTGCTTTAGCATCACTGAGCTCATAATCTATGAGTCTCTGGGCTTCTGTCCTCGTGGAAAGGGCCCAGAGGAGGTGGAGGCTGGGAGCTTTACTCTCAAGGGGGACCTACCGATCAACACGGATGGCGGACTAAAATCCTTTGGCCATCCTGTTGGTGCCAGTGGGCTGAGGATGATCTACGAGCTTTACAACCAACTACTGGGCAGGGCTGGTGAGCGCCAGTTGAAGAACCCGAAGCTGGGTCTGGCCCATTCTCAGGGTGGTACGCCAGGCATGTTCCAGGCGTCCGTCACCATTGTTGGTCCTAGAGATTAGGAAAGCATACCAGGTCTGGCACTGCTCTTGAGGCTAGTTTAGCCCCCAACTTACGGCAGTCTGCTAGAGGCTGAAGCGGATGGGCGGCAGACGGGTGCCGAATCTGTCCTCGGAGCAGTTAGCCATTCTATGGATAAGTAGCCAAGCAACCTGCGCCAAAGGAGGGTGAATGGATTTTGGTTTCACTCCTGAACAAGAGAAGTGGCGCCAAGAAATAAAGGCATTTCTGAAAGATAACCCTCCGGAGAAATTCCCCACCCAAACCGGGGAGGACTCCTGGGGGCACGGTGCTTTCTCATACGAGTTTGTCCGGCTACTAGGTAAGAAGGGCTGGATATCCCTCACTTGGCCAAAGAAATACGGCGGCCAAGAACGACCCTGGATGGATCTACTCATTCTATTTGAGGAACTGGCCTTGGCCAGGGTTCCGTGGGCAGCGGCTGCCATATGCTGGTCCATGAGCAACACCATCCTGGAGCTGGGGAGCGAGGAACTGAAGCAGGAATTCCTCCCGGGCATCGGCAGAGGCGAAACTATTCTCTGGCTGGCCATGAGTGAGCCGGATGCTGGCTCTGACCTTCTGGCCATGAGGACCACTGCCATTGAGCAAAACGACTGCTACCTGGTCAATGGCCAAAAAGTATGGAGCGCTCTGGCACATCTTTCCGACTATGGGTTCCTCTTTGCTAGAACCGAAACCGATCCGAATACTCCCAGGTGGGCTTCCATAAGCTTGTTCCTCCTAGATAAGAGCCTTCCCGGCGTTACCGTTCAGCCGATGATCAGCATGTTTGGAGAGGTCTTCCACAGCGAGGTATTCATGGACAACGTGCGGATCAAGAAAAAATACCTTCTGGGGGAGAAGAACCAGGGCGTCATTCACCTAACCAGGACTCTGGAGTTTGATCGATTCTGGGCCCGCTTTCCCAAGCCAGCCTTCTGCCACAGGGTTAACCAGGACCTGGTGCAATACGCCAAGGAGACACAATGTGACGGCCGACTCTTGGCCGAAGACCCCATGGTGAGACACAAGCTGGTGGAAAACGCCATTGAAATTGAGAGTTGTCGTCTCGTTTTCTGGAATGTCGGCTGGAAAATAGACAGGGGATTACCGCTGACGTACGAGGCATCTGCGGCCAAGGTGTTAGCGGATGACATGGGGCAGCGCTTTTTTAATAGAGGTATGCAGATAATGGGTCCCTATGCTTATCTAGGTGAGGCCGACAAGTGGGCTCCTTTGCGTGCCAACCTGCGTCGCTGGTATCTCTGGACGGCGGGCGACAGCCTGGCAGGCGGCACCTCTGAGATCGCCAGGAACACTATGGCCATCACCGGACTGGGGCTACCTAGAAAATAGGCTGCTTTCCGGTAGAAGAAGGAGTACGGATGGATTTCAGCCTTAGCGAACAGCAAGAGATGCTGAGAAAGACTGCTCGTGACTTCTTTATCAACGAGTTGCCCAAAAGCTCGGTTAAGGAGATGGCCAAAGATGCCAGGGGCTATTCTCTTGAGTTGTGGCACAAGATGGCGGAACTGGGTTGGATGGGGTTGGTCCTACCGGAAAAGTACGGGGGGTCAGGAGGAAGCTTTCTTGACCTGGCCATCCTATTGGAAGAGATGGGCCGGGCTTGTCTGCCAGGACCTTTATTCTCCACCGTGGTTCTGGGTGCCTCTGCTATCATGGAGGCCGGAAGCGAGGAACAAAAGGAACGCCTTCTACCCAAGCTGGCCAGAGGCGAACTTATCTTTACACTGGCCGTAGCTGAGTCTCATGTCCTCAGCCGCCCTGATTTCTTTGAAGTGAAGGCCAGGAATATGGCGGGGGATTACATCATCAGCGGCACCAAGCTTTTCGTTCCTGATGCCCATGTAGCCGACTACGTGATATGTGCAGCCAAGACTGGGAGAGGGCCTACCCTCTTCCTGGTTGATGCAAAAAGCCCCGGCCTGAGCTGGACTGTGCTTCCAGCCATGTCTGGTGAAAGACAATGCGAGGTGAAGTTCAACCAGGTCAAGGTGTCAAAAGCCGATATCCTGGGGAAGGTCAACCGCGGAAAAGAGTACATAGATAAGGTGCTAACCAGGGCAGCGGCAGCAAAATGCGCTGAAATGCTGGGTGGGGCTGAGCAGGTGATGGAGATGACCGTGGCCTATGCCAAGGAAAGAGTCCAATCCGGCCGTGCCATCGGGGCTTTTCAAGCTATCCAGCATCATTGCGCCAACAT